>JBIIBU010000015.1:0-16849 GCA_044239235.1 Flavobacteriales bacterium | reverse complement strand
TTACGGGCAATACAACTTGTCTCGACCTTCATCTGGGTTTTAGAAGACAATGGACTGGAATTGATGGCGCACCCACAACAGCGATGGCCAGTATTCATGGTAAGCTGAAACAACATCGATTTAATTTTCACGGCCTAGGAGCAATTGTTGAAAATGATAAGGCTGGACCATTCAGTTATACAGGAATCAATTTGAACTATGCCTATCACATGCGTATGTCGAAAGGCTATATGTTGAGCACCGGAATAAGTGTTGGGTTCAAGCAATTTAGAGTGAATTTCAGTGACATGCTCCTCGAACAGCAAGATATTGATCCCGCTATTACTAGCTCAGTTGGAGAGTTCATTTTTCCTGTCATTAATTTTGGATTTTGGCTTTACAAAAACGATTGTTTCTATGGAATGTCAATGCGCCAATTGAAAAAAGGCGATTTAAAAGGCATAGACAAAGGAATTATACAAACCCATTGGACATTCGCCTACGGTAAGTCGATTAAAATGGCCGATGATATTTATTTCAAACCCGCTTTCTTGTTGAATTATGTCGGTAAATCAAAGCCTAGTCTTGAAGGACAAGCAATTCTATCATACAAGGAGAAAGTGAGTTTTGGTCTTGGAGCTCGCAGTGGAATGGGCGCTTCGGGAATTTTAAAACTTCAAATGGGTAGCTTCTTAACATTGGCCTATGCCTACGATATTACTCTTAATAAAATGAGATTCGATGGCGGTCCAACGCATGAGCTTGTTTTAGGTATCAATGCTTGTGGCGGAAATGAAGGAAGTTCGCACCGCTGCGCAGCTTACGATTAATGATCGATATAGAATATTTCAGAGAATATTGCCTCACTAAAAAAGGCGTAGAAGAGGGAACTCCTTTTGGGGAAGATATCCTTGTCTTCAAAGCCGGAGGAAAGATCTTTTTGCTCTGCAGTATTAATGAGTTCAATTTTGTGAACATGAAATGCGATCCTGAGTATGCTATAGAACTTCGCGAGAGATATTCGGGAATTACCCCAGGCTATCATATGAGTAAAAAACACTGGAACTCCGTATCCACCGACGGTTCAGTGCCTTCAGAATTGTTTTATCAGTTGATCGATCATAGCTATGAAATGATTGTAAAATCACTTCCTAAAAAGCTCAGAGAGCAATTCCTGTAATTCACAATTTCCGTTGATTTCTTTGGTTAATAAGTCGTTAGGATAGACTTCAAAAATCGCCTATCACTTTTTAATTTCACACCATGAATGATTCAGTAAAATTCAAACGTATCCAGGAACTGGCAGCAACGCTCCAGGCTGGGCTTGATGAGCTTTCAGTTGGCAAGCTCTCTATAGAGCAATTGGAAATGCTTACTGACCACAGTCGTGAATTGTACGAGCGCCTTGTGGTGCTTCGTTACAAAGCATACTACACTTCGGTTAAAGGCGAGAAAATGGAAGCGAAAGAGGCAGAACCTGTTTCTATTGCTTTCAAAATTTCTACACCTGCACCTGCTCCAGCAGCAGTAACTCCGCCGCCTGCGCCAGTGGAATCTAAACCTGAGGTTCCTGTGAATCAGGTTTCACTTATCGATGCTATCGAAGAAGTGACCAAAGCAGAGACTGCTCCAGAGCCAACATCTACTGTAAAAGAAACTTCAGAAGAATCATTTGAAATCAATGTTGGCACTCGTCAAGAGGCTATCAATACATACACTCAACCAAGGCCTCAAGAATCAATCAATGATCGCTTGAGCAAAACAGTTGGTAATGTGGCTAGCGTAGCTCAAAAGCATGAGCACACTCCAATCGCTGATTTGAAAAGAGCAATTACATTGAACCAACGTTTCCAATTCTCAAAAGAATTATTCAAAGGAAACAATCAAGAGTACGAAGTGGCGATTGATCGTCTCAACAACACCAATCGCGATGAAGCTTTCAGACAACTCGATGCCTTGAAATCAAAATATTCTTGGAACAACGAATCGCAAGTCACTCAGGATTTTGTTGAGTTGATCGAACGTCGTTACCAAGGTTAAACGTGGCAATACTTTATATTGTACCAACTCCCATTGGCAATCTCGAAGACATCACTCTTCGAGCTTTGCGCATTTTGAAAGAAGCTAATTTCGTTTTGGCAGAGGATACCCGCGAAACACGAAAGCTTTTTCAGCATTATTCAATAGAAAATCAATTGTTGAGTTATCATCTCAACAACGAACATACTGTCGTAAAATCGATGGTAGAAAAGATTCGCTTTGCCGAGTCTGTGGCGCTTGTTTCGGATGCTGGAACACCCGCGATTAGTGATCCAGGATATTTATTGGTTCGTGCCTGTATTCAAGAAGGTATTGAGGTGCAAACTTTGCCGGGTGCAACCGCATTTGTACCTGCATTAGTGCTAAGCGGACTGCCATGCGAAAAATTCGTCTACGAAGGATTTTTACCACATAAAAAAGGGCGCGAAACTCGATTCAAAGCTATTGCTGCTGAAGAAAGGACTACAGTGCTCTATGAGTCGCCGCATCGATTGGTAAAGGCGCTTGAATCTATTGTTACCTTCTGCGGACCCGAACGACAAGTATCAGTAAGCAGAGAAATTTCCAAGAAGTTTGAAGAGACTGTAAGAGGCACTGCCGCTGAAGTTCTCGAACATTTTAAAACAAACGAACCGAGAGGGGAGTTTGTAGTGGTTGTAGAAGGGAAGGGGTAAGTTTGAGAGGTTAGATTTCCTTCATTGCTTTTTCAAAACGATAATTAATAGTTGTTTTTATGTTCTCACTGCCATCCGACGTTCATTATTTGAACTGTGCTTATATGTCTCCGCTTCTCAAAAGTGTTGAAGAGGCGGGGATTCGAGGTATTCAACGCAAGCGTTTTCCAATAGATATTTTGCCAAGTGATTACTTCACAGAGGTACAGGAAGTGCGAGAGTTATTCGGAAAACTGATCAATGTTTCGGCAAAGAATATTGCGCTAGTTTCATCTTCTTCTTATGGCTTGGCTAATGCAATAAATAATATTCCATCAAATCAAGGCAGTCACATTTTGATGGTCGGTGAAGAATTTCCAAGCGATTATTTTTCCGCGCGTCGATGGTGTGATGTGCATCATAAAGAGCTTGTTTTTGTAAAGGCTCCTGAAGGTTTTGATAGAAGAGGAGAACGATGGAATGAAGCAATTTTGGATTCTATAAATTCAAATACTGCGGCTGTTGTAATGTCTCCAGTTCATTGGGTGGATGGAACGAAATTTCGAATGAAAGAGATTTCAGAAAAGTGCAAAGCGAATGATGTGTTTTTGATTTTGGATGGAACGCAGATGATAGGTGCTACACCTTTTGACGCTTCAGATATTCAGCCAGATGCTTTGATCTGCGCGGGATACAAGTGGTTATTCGGACCTTATTCTACAGGTATTGCATATTATTCTGAGAGATATAGCAATGGAATTCCGATTGAAGAATCTTGGATGAACAGAAGTAATGCTCAGAATTTTGGAGGTCTAACAGATTATGATCATTCCTACGGCGAAGGAGCAATGAGGTATAATGTAGGAGAAACAAGTAATTTCATTTTAATGCCCATGCTAAAAGCAGCACTAACACAAGTCTTAGCCTGGGATCCAAAGAATATCGAAGCGCACAATGCTAATTTGTTTAATTCACTCAGAGAGCTAAGTTCATATGGTGATTTTTGGATGGAAGAAGACGCTTATCGCGCGAATCATCTTTTTGGTATTTACACCAGAAAAAACCAAGACATCACACAAATCGGCAATCAATTAAGAGAGAAGAAAATCTACGTTTCCTTAAGAAGCCAAGCCATCCGAATCTCTCCACACGTTTATAATACCTCAGGTGATATTGCTGCTCTACTTGATAGTTTGGTAGTTTGGTAGTTTGGTAGTGAGCGCAGCGAACGAAGCGAACGCATCGAAGAAGGGGGGCACACCGAAGCGTAGATTCGGTTAAACACGCGCCCAAGCGCGTTACACACTCGCCTTTGGCGAGTTACACCCCCGCGTTAGCGGGGTACACCCCGCCGAAGGCGGGTTATTCGCCATCTTCACACCGACACGGAGCCGACATGATAATCTTGGTATTGGGAAGAATGTTACGAAGTCTAGTCTGTGTGTCGTAACCTATTTGATTATTCAATAAATCCAATACTTCGAGTTTCTCTAGAAGTCCAAGAGAGTTTGGATAGTGTCCGATTGGATTGTCCCAAAGAATAAGTATTCTTAGTTCTTTCAAACGATCAATATCGTCGGGAAGAACATCCAATACATTGTCTGAAACATCTAATTTTCTCAATTGTGATAATGCCAATATTGAATTAGGAAGTGTGTCTATATCGTTGCGCGATAAACTTAGGATTTGTAAGTTTTTAAGTAATGCAATTTTATCGTCGATTGAAGTGAGTTTATTCTTGTTTAAGCTAAGCTCTTGCAAATTTTTAAACGTAAATACTTCAGCGGGAATTTCGGTCAATTTGTTTTTAGAAAGATCTAAACGAATTACATTTTCAATTCCTGCCGCTTGAGCCGCAGCAATAGAAGTATACACTTTTACAGTATCTAAATTCTCATATCTTACTTGCTGTGCTTGAGATCCAAGGGTCAATAATATGAATAGGCAGAAAGTAAATAGGACTTTCATAATAGTTCTTTTGCTTTTTGAATGTCTAGTGCAATTTGGTTTTTCAACTCATCTATCGAGCCAAATTTTTTCTCGTCTCGAAGTCTTGCAATAAATTCAATCGTTATGCTTGAATCGTAAATGTTATTATTAAAATCAAAAATGTGTGTCTCGATGCTGAGCTTTCCGTCGGTGTCAACGGTTGGTCTAACGCCAATATTGGTGACGCCGTTGAATGTTTTTTCACCCGACTTTACCTTTACTGCATAGACGCCCTTAGCAGGGATTAGCTTGTACGGATAATTGACTGAAATGTTTGCTGTAGGAAAGCCTATTGTATTGCCTAATCTTGCGCCAGTGACTACTTTCCCGCAAAGCTCATAATTGTATCCTAAAAATGCATTTGCCGTTGCTATATCGCCCTTGAGTAGCGATTGACGAATTTTGGTAGAGCTTATATTGACTTCATCAATTTCTTTAGCGGTAATTTCTTCCACCTCAAAACTTAGCATTTCCGACCATTCCAGAAGGGTGTTGAAATCACCTTCACGGTTGCGACCAAATCGATGATCGTGGCCTACGACAACAGTGTGTGCACGAATTCCAGTTACTAGGAGATTTCTTACATAATCGAATGCGGATATACGCGAGAAATTTTCGGAGAAAGGATATACCACCAGATGATTGATTCCTGCTTGCTCAAGTAATTTGGCTTTTTCCTCAGGTGTGTTGAGCAATTGAAGATCATGATCATTTGGATATAGCACCATTCTGGGGTGAGGATAGAATGTAAGGATAACTGATTCCCCATCTATTTCTTTAGCGAGTTCTTGCAAACGTTTAATAATAGACATGTGCCCGAGGTGCACACCATCGAATGTGCCAATTGTGACAATTGGTTTTTTCGCATTTACAAAACCGCTAAAATCTGTATGAATCTTCAAACTCAGAAAACTTAATTATTGCAAAGGTAAGCAGATAGCTATAAAGAGAAAAGGCTGCTCTGATTAAACAGAACAGCCTTTTCGAATATTGGAAAAGTGAAACTCTTAGTGAGCAATCACCAATTTCTCACGAGTCATGTATTTACCGTCAACAACAACACCAAGGATGTAGCTACCAGAAGCAATGTTTGCAACATTGATTTCGAAGTTGCCAGTTCCTTGAGCGAAGCGTCCAAGGTTATTGAAAGTAATAAGCTTTCCGTTGATGTCACGAATTTCGTAAGCAACGTTAGCAGCAGCTTTCATATCAATAGAAACACGAGTTGTAGATACAGCAGGGTTTGGGCCAATTGCAAGGCTATTAAGACCGTTAGCAGCAAGTTCATCGATACCAACACGCTCAGAAACAATCAAGCGAATAGATGGTGACCAGCTTTGACGACCAAACCAAGTAAGTACTTGAGTTGAGTTGTAATCTTGACGAAGTGTAGAGTTGTCGCTATCAGAATTTGCTTGCGCAAGTACGGTAACCTCAGTTGTTGACTCTTCTTCATTTTGAACAGCAACCATGTAAGTAGTACCAACCTCTAGAGCTACGTTATCATCGAATGGGAAGTAGATAGGACCAGCATTAACCCACTCGTCAAATACTTCAAAGTAATCACTAGCTTCAAGTTGGAAGCTTTGACCTTGAGCAGTGCTTTGGTCAGTGTAAAGTGCAGCTAGGAATTCAACACCTGCAGTGCCTGGTACAGCTCCATCAGTGTTATCGCCGAATTGAACAGTCAGTCCATATGCGAGTGAACCATCGTTAGGAACAGTGTAGTAGTTACCAACACCAAATGGATCAACGACATCTGCATTGTCAGCGTTTACACGTGGACGAATCTCGATATCTGTAGCCGTATCATCATGTCCATATTCATCTGTAGTGTAGTCGATAAGACGAATCAAAGAGTTGTTGTCTGGAAGATCGTCTGTTTGATCACTAGTGATAGTAGCGCGAACTTTGTAGTCACCAATTGAAGTTGGAACCCATCCTGTTTGGAAGAAGATTGTATCCAATACAGGAGCTGGGCAAACTAGTTCGTTTGCTGGAGCTGGCATATCAAATGCTGGAACGTTGCCAGTATAAAGAACTGCATCAGAAGCATCGAGGATTTCGATGAGAATGTTACAGTTTGTTTGGTCGATACGACCGTTGTTTCTCCAGATTACACCTGCTGTAAGACCTCCGTCAGCAGCAGCAGTAGCTTGCTCAAGTGGAGTTGATTTGTATTCCCAAAGGTTCAAGATGTCACCGTTGGTTACTTGAGTGATTTCAAGATCATTTTCGATTGCGGTTTCATAGATACAGATATCATCTAATCCCCAGAAATAGTGACTATATGGAGATTCGATAGCTGTATTGTAGCCCCAACGAACATAAACGCTTGGTTCCAATGCAGCAACACATGAAATGTCGATAACAGTGTTAAGCGTGTTAGCTGAAAGCGAGTTAGCAGATGTAACAATAATTCCAGTTGCATTGAACGCTGTCCAAGTAGTACCACCGTCAATTGAAACTTCAACAGTAAGGGGAGATACTTGTGCGCAGCAATAGCGGAAATATTGGTGGAAATCCACTTTTACGTTTTCCAAAGAGGACATATCCAATTCTGGAGATTGTAACCATCCTGAAAGGTTTTCAGCAGGGTTAGCAGCTGTAATTGCGCCACCTTGATAAAGATCGGCGTCAAAAATTACCCAACCATTTGCAGCAGAAGGTGATGCCATTGGATCGAGGTTTGAAGAGTAAGCACCAGCTGGACTAGCTGCAGTAGCCATCATCCAAACATCAGTTGCTCCACTGTCATCGTATGTCCATGCGCCATAGCCGTTGTTTCCAGTAAAGCCATTTGCGAAGTCTTCACAAAAGAATGAAGTAGTTCCGCCACGGTTTTCAGAAGATTGGCTTGCCGCACTGCGAGTGCGTGAAAGTGTAATTTCGTCAGAGCTTGGTTTTGATACTGCCATCTGCGCTTGAGATGCAGAAGCCAAAAGCACCGCTCCTAATAGAGTATAAATTCTTTTCATCCTATAGGGTTTTTTTTAGGTGTGCCGAATGTACAATTTTCATTGGAAAAACCCGACTTTTTTTTAGAAAATAACATTAAGTGCAGCATGAATGGATAATGGATTGCGCCCTTCGGGCATGGATGATGGATGATGTGAATTGAAAAAATGCAAAAGCCCTGAAAAACTTAGTTTTTCAGGGCTTTTTAATGTATCGAACGAATCACGTCATCCCTCAACCATCATCCTTCATCCATGCGCGAAGCGCCTCAACCCTCAAGGAGGGACATTTTCTTTTTAATATCCTCCATCTCACGCTCTGTTGTCTTGATTTTCTTTTCAATCTCCTTTCTCATAGCTTCCGCACCTTTTCCAGTGAAGAATCCCATGTTGTTCTCGTATTGTTTTATTTGAGCACTCAATTTATCAAGCTTGTCTTTCAGTAAGAATCTTTCTTTCTTAACCGCAGTGTCACCAGCGCCGGAACTCTTGATATTGTCGACACGATTTCTGAAGGCAGACATTTCACGCTCTTCACGCTCTGCGTTGATTTGACCGTATTTCACGTCCAACGCAGCGTTGTAGCGATCCATGATTGATTTTATTTGTTCTTTTGGAACAAATCCTACAGCGTGCCAGCGCTCGCCGAAAGATTTGAGAAGCGCTAGATCTTCACCTTTGTTTCCTGACAATTCTGTTGATTCAATCTCAACGAGTAATTCAGTTTTCAAACGAAGGTTCTCTTCTTGCTGAGCAACCATTTCGCCGAAATGTTCTTTTTTGCGAGTGAAGAAAACATCACATGCGCTGCGGAAACGCTGCCATAGCTTCTGCTCATCACGAGGATCAGCGCTGCCCACAGCCTTCCATTGCTCTTGAAGTTTTTTCAAAGATTCTGTACTAGCCTTCCAATCGCTACTTTCTTGAAGAACTTTCGCTTTGTTGATTAACTCTTCTTTTTTATCACGATGCTCTTTGAACGCATTGCGTTTTTGTTCAACTTGCTCTTTGCGTTTGCTAAAGAACAAGTCGCACAAACCTCTGAATTCTTGCCAAACTTCTTCGTTCTCTTTTTTACGTGCCCAGCCGATTGTTCTCCACTCTTCTTGGAGCTTCAAAACCTCGTCTGTCCAGCGATTCCAAGTAGAAGCATTGGTAATTTCCATGGTGAGAATCTCTTTCATTTTCTCAACCAAAGCTTTCTTCTTTGTCAAATTCTCCTCGCTATTTGCGTGAAGTGAATCATAATGAGCTTGGATTCTAATTTGAGCCTCACGCAACACTCCGAAGAATGTGTCCCCCATCTCTTTAAACGTCTCACGTGGAGATGGACCAATGTTCATCCACTCACGCTGGAATTTCTTTACCATGATCTCAAGGTCGGCTACTGCTTCAACAGCAGCAAGAGCTTGAGCTTCTTGAATCATTTCTTCTTTCTTCTTCTGGTTGATTTTTAAATCGTGATCCTGAAGCGTTTTGTAGATATTGATATTGTAGAAAAAGCCGTGGTTAAGCTTTTGCCATTTATCTTGTAAGTCATGGTACTTATCACCAGGAACATCCCCGATGGCATCCCATTTCTCTTTAATTGCTTTGTGTGTTCCGAAGGCCTTACCGATGTTTTGCTCTTGCTCAATGAGTTCTTCAAACTCCTTGATAAGCGCAGCTTTCGATTCGTAATTTTTTTGGCGTTCAGCGGCAAGTATCTTACCGTGTTCTTCGATACGATCTTCGTAGGATTTCAGGAGCTCCTGAAATTTTTCCTCAAGTTCATGAGGCGCGTAAACAAATTCAGCTTTTTCTTCACCTTCAACTTCTGGAAGTGCTTTGTACGCTTCTAGTTGCAGTTGACGTTCTTTCGCCGATTCCGCTTTCCAATCGTTGCGGATCTCACGAATCGCTTCACGGACAGACATAATGTCTTCGGCCTGAACCAATTCATGCAGTTTTTCAATCAATGTTTCTTTCATAAAAGTGTTTATTCTACTTCACATTTCTATAGTAGAATGCAAAAGTACTAAAGGTTGTTTTCAAAAAGTATGTCTTTTTACGCATATTGTTGGTGTCAAGGTTACACTAACTAACGACTGGTGACCAGTGACCGACGACTGGTGACAAACGACTAGTGACAAACGACTGGTTACCGGTTACCAACTACTTACTACTTACCACCTAACACCAGTCACTAGTCACTGGTCGTCCGTCGTTCGTCACTATCTTCGCCCTCGTGACTATTCTTCGGAAATATAGCTATGAGTATGCTTTGCTTAGGGCGCGCCAATATTGTGATAAGGGCGAACGCGCGCATTGGGATGTGCGCAATCTTTTGACAAAATGGGGATTGCCCTACCACGAAAGAGAGCAAATTATTGTTGCATTGATCGAGCAGGACCTACTAAACGAGTCGAGATACGCGTCGGCCTTCGTAAATGATAAGTTTCGATTCAATAAATGGGGTGTAAAAAAGATAGAACAGGCTTTGAAAGCCAAAGGTGTTAGCACACGCAATATTTCAGACGCCTTAAAACGTATCGATCCTGAGGAATACCTCAAATCTGTGGAAGAAATTATCCAAAAAAGACTAGAAAGAGAAGCCAAACTTCCCGAATTTCAAAGAGTCCAAAAAGTAGCCCGCTACCTCATCTCCAGAGGCTACGACTCCAGCATAGTCTGGAAATGTCTTAACTACAACGACTAGTGACTGGTGACCGACGACTAGTGACGGGCATACCCTGCACTTTCCCACTTTCCCATTTTTCCATTTTTCCACTTTCCCATTTTCTCATTTTCCCCCTTTCCCCTTTTCCCTTTTCCTACCTTTTCATCACTCTCAAAAACGCAGCATAGAATGTTAAGTACACTATGGGAATAACGGCAAGAATGCCAATTCCACATGTTATTAATGTGGCTACTAGAGCGCCAAGAACGACCAATAGAATTAGTGCGAACCAAGAACCGAACCCTGCATAAACAACTTTGCGACTAGCTTCCATCGCATCCCAGAACTCGGATTTGATAAGGAGCATCATAGGCACAGCAATAGAATAGGAGATGGCCAAAAATATCCCGGGAAGGATACAGAAAATTGTTCCAATAACAATAAAGACTGATGTTATTAATGAAATTACAATCAGATTACCGAAATACTTGGAGTTGAATCCTTCGAAAAATGAATTGAAAGTATGCGGCTCTCCTTTTCGAATTTTTTCGGCAACGAAAATCAATCCTGCAGCTAAGGGAGGATTAACAACGATACTTGCCGCTTGACCAATAATTGGGATTAGACCTAAAACCAATCCGATTCCCGCTAGTAGAAGCGTGAAAAGCACGAAATTTCCAATGTCTCTTTTGAAAATGTTTATCGCATCTCCAATAATTTCAGTAGCATTAAAAGAATACCCCTGTTCAATAACTTCCTCCGGAGTTTTCCATTCGCTCTGTGGATCCGCATTTTCAGGTTGATCAAGAATTATCATAGTCTCTTATTGTTTGAAACAAATCTAATGAAGTTTGAATCAAGTAGGCGTGTGCCGTGAAACTAACGACTGGTTACTGATTACTAACTACCAATTACCTACCACCTACAACCTTCCACTTACTACTTGTAGCCAAAAGCCAAAAGCCAATGGCCAACAGCCAATAGCCAATAGCCAACAGCCAATGTTCCCTATCTTTGCCGCTCATTAACAATTTCAGCAAAGAAAATGACCGTTACAGCAGATGCTATATACGAGCTGAATGAACGCAAGATTGCGCTCAGGAGGTACCTTTGACGTGGATACGAAAGAACTCCAAATCAAAGAGGACGAAAAATTAACACAAGACCCTAATTTCTGGGAAGATTCTAAGAAGGCCGAATTGGTCATGAAGCAAATCCGTAACAAAAAAATGTGGACGGATTCCTTTAACGACGCGGCTTCTGCAGTGGATGATCTTCAAGTACTTTACGACTTCTTCAAAGAAGGCGCCGCTACTGAAGAGGAGTTGGGCGAGCAATTCGCAACTGCCAACAAGAAAATCGAAGATCTCGAATTCAAAAACATGCTGAGCGCCGAAGAAGATAGCCTCAGCGCTGTGCTTCAGATCACCTCAGGTGCTGGTGGTACCGAGAGCTGCGACTGGGCCGGAATGCTCATGCGTATGTACATCATGTGGGGAGAGAAAAACGGCTACAAACTCCGTGAAATCGATCTTCAAGAAGGTGATGTGGCAGGCGTGAAACAATGCACTATCGAATTCGATGGTGAGTTTGCATTTGGTATGCTAAAAGGAGAAAACGGAGTGCACCGCCTCGTGCGCATCTCTCCATTTGATAGCAATGCTCGACGCCATACTAGTTTCGTGTCTGTTTATGTTTATCCGTTAGTTGATGATACAATCGATATCGAAATCAATCCTGCGGATATCACTTGGGATACTTTCCGAAGCGGTGGTGCGGGTGGACAGAACGTAAACAAGGTGGAAACAGGGGTGCGTCTTAAACACAAACCTTCTGGTATCATCATCGACAATACAGAGACACGTTCGCAGCTTCAAAACAAAGAGAAAGCAATCCTTTTGCTTAAATCTCAATTGTATGAAATGGAACGTGCAAAACGAAATGCTGCACGCGATGAAATCGAAGCAGGCAAAAAGAAAATCGAGTGGGGTTCTCAAATCAGAAACTATGTAATGCAGCCATACAAACTCGTGAAAGATGTTCGCACAGGCCATGAAACGAGCGATGTGGATGGCGTAATGGATGGTGAGATTGATGACTTCCTCAAAGCATTCTTAATGGAACAAGGTAGAGCCACTTCTGTGTAAACAGGTGGCTTTTTTTTATAGAAAAAATAAATCAGCAAATAAGGAAACAATGGAATTCCGTATCGAAAAAGACACCATGGGCGAAGTGAAAGTACCCGCTCATGTTTATTGGGGAGCACAAACAGAACGCTCTCGCAACAACTTTAAAATTGGACCAGAAGCTTCAATGCCGAAAGAAATTATTCGTGCATTCGCTATTCTGAAAAAGGCTGCAGCGCACACCAACTGCGAGCTTGGTGTGCTTCCTGTTGAGAAACGCGATATGATTTCTCAAGTATGTGACGAAATTCTTGCAGGAAAATTGGATGACCAATTTCCACTTGTAATTTGGCAAACAGGATCAGGTACACAAAGCAATATGAACCTCAATGAGGTGGTTGCTAATCGCGCACACGTAATTGCTGGCGGCAAATTGGGTGAAGGTGCTACAGCACTTAATCCAAACGATGATGTCAACAAATCTCAATCTTCAAACGATACGTATCCAACAGCAATGCACGTTGCGGCATACAAAGCAGTTGTTGAAGTAACTATCCCTGGCGTTGAAAAACTTCGTGATACACTTCGCGCAAAAAGCACTGAGTTTATGGAAGTAGTGAAGATTGGTCGTACCCACTTGATGGACGCAACACCTATCACACTTGGTCAAGAATTGAGCGGATATGTTGCACAATTAGAACACGGTCTTCGTGCATTGAGAAATACACTTCCTCACTTGTCTGAACTTGCTCTAGGCGGCACGGCAGTAGGAACAGGAATCAATACTCCAAAAGGATATTCTGAATTGGTAGCAAAGAAAATCGCTGAGTTCAGCGGGCTTCCTTTCGTTACGGCTCCTAATAAATTTGAAGCACTGGCAGCACACGATGGTATTGTTGAAACGCACGGTGCGTTGAAGCAATTGGCTGTTTCGTTGAATAAAATTGCCAACGACATTCGTATGATGGCAAGTGGTCCTCGCAGTGGTATTGGTGAAATTTTCATTCCTGAAAACGAACCAGGATCGAGCATTATGCCAGGTAAAGTGAATCCAACACAATCGGAAGCACTTACTATGGTTTGCGCACAAGTAATGGGCAACGATGTGGCTATAACTATCGGTGGCACACAAGGACATTATGAATTGAATGTGTTCAAACCGGTAATGGCGAACAACTTCCTTCAAAGTGCCCGCCTTATCGGTGATGCATGCGTATCATTCAACGATCATTGCGCAGTAGGTATCGAACCGAACTACGGTCGTATCGATGAGTTGGTTAACAATTCTCTTATGCTTGTAACAGCGCTCAACACGAAGATTGGTTACTACAAAGCAGCTGAAATTGCAAAGACGGCTCACAAGAATGGTACAACATTAAAAGAAGAAGCAACAAGACTTGGCTACGTTACAGCTGAGGAATACGATGAAATCGTTGTTCCAAAGAAAATGGTAGGCTCGCTCTAGTGACCGACGACTTGTGATTGATTCCGAATTCCTGATTCCTGATTTCGAAATTAGGAATCTGGAATCCGGAATCACTGTCTCGCCGTCTCACTAATTTGCTAAATTTGGAGAGATGAAGAAACTCACCCTCCTTTTCGCGCTCCACATTTCATTATTAAAGCTAAACGCACAGAGCGTTGTGATGGATACTACGTATAAGTCCATTCACATTTTCGTGGCGCGTTCTATGGTAGCTCAATAAAGGAGCGTAGATTTAAAAGCCCCGAAGGGGCGTAATATGGTTTCACGTTAATCATCGAATAATTAATTTGCGTTTAATTTTTTATTCCCGCTAGATTTCTCACATCCAAAATTTATTACGCCCCTTTGGGGTAAATCTGGAATCCGAAATCTGAAATCCGGAATCCGAAATCACCGCCACACTGTCTCACTGATTTCCTTTGCACGGTTGCTCGGAAAAGGCTAAATTTGCGCGCCCGCAATTGAGCGGGTCCGACAAAAAGCAACGGAAATGAGCAATATCAACACCGCAGAGCCTGAATTGAAGGTTTCTAACATGGCCGAAAACCTTATCGGCTCAGAAATCATCAAGTTAGCCGGTGAAATTCGTGAACTTATCGCGAAAGGAGAAAGAATATACAACTTCACAATAGGCGATTTTGACCCAAAAATCTTCCCTATTCCCGCTGAACTCAAAGCGGAAATCATCAAGGCTTACCAAGACGACGAAACAAACTACCCTGCCGCTGACGGCATGGTCGATCTCCGCAAGGCTGTCGGAAGACAAATCCTCGACTGGCAAGGTCTGTCTTACGCCGACAACGAAATTCTTATAGCAGGCGGTGCTCGTCCTGTTATCTATGCGATATATCAAGCCCTCCTCGATCCAGGAGAAACTGTGCTGTTTCCTACTCCAAGCTGGAACAACAATCACTACACACACCTTAGCCACGCTAAACCTGTGTTTGTAGAGACGAAGCCTGAAAATAATTTCATGCCTACGTTGGAAGAGCTCGCTCCTTTCATCCAAAATGCAACGCTTCTCGCACTCTGCTCGCCGCTAAATCCAACAGGTACGGTGTTCTCTAAAGAACAATTGGAGAATATATGTGATATGGTTATCGCGGAGAACAAACGCCGCAGCCCAGAACAGAAGCCGCTTTATATCATGTATGATCAAATCTACTGGACGCTTACCTACGGTGATACCGTGCATTATGATCCAGTAAGTCTTCGTCCTGAACTGCGCAACTATACGATTTTCGTTGATGGAATTTCTAAATCAATGGCCGCTACTGGCGTGCGTGTTGGTTGGGCTTTCGGACCAAAGAAAATCATCGACAAAATGAAGTCGATTCTCGGTCACGTGGGTGCTTGGTCTCCAAAGGCCGAACAAATGGCTACCGCTCGTTTTATGAACGATGACGCGGCAGTTAAAAACTACCTAGGTGGTTTTAAAGTGGAGTTGGAACAACGCCTTCGTGGGTTCTACGATGGAATGCAAGCGCTTAAAGCAGAAGGTTTTTCTGTTAACGCTATCGCTCCAATGGCCGCGATTTACTTGACTGTGCAATTCGAACTAAAAGGAAAAACAACCGCTGATGGAAAAGTACTATCAACAACTGAAGAAGTAACTTCATATTTGTTGTCAGAAGCTGGATTGGCTGTTGTACCTTTCTACGCATTCGGTTCATCGAGAACAAGTTCTTGGTACCGCTTGTCGGTGGGAACAGCTTCTATCGCTGATGTGAATGAGGCAATTGAAAGTTTGCGACGCGCTCTTTCGAAATTGTCATAATTGAATTATAAATTTTGCAAATATCATCTATAAGATGAACTCAAAAAATTATTGTGTTATCATGGCCGGTGGAATCGGTTCACGATTTTGGCCAATGAGTAAAACAGCTTTCCCAAAGCAGTTTCACGATATTCTTGGTGTAGGTCGCACGTTGATACAAATGACTTACGATCGTTTCCTTCCGCTCGTTCCGAAAGAAAATATTCTTATCGTAACGAACGCTCGTTATAAAGATCTTGTGTTAAAGCAATTGCCTGACCTCAAACCAGAACAAGTGCTCTGCGAACCCTATATGCGAAATACCGCACCATGCGTAGCTTACGCTGCGTTTTGGATTGCTGAAAAAGAACCAGACGCCAACATCATGGTGGCACCTGCGGATCACCTTATTTTGAATAACGAGGAGTTCCTTCGCATCATGGATGTGAGCATCCGCCAATCAGAAGAAAGCGGAAACCTAGTTACACTCGGAATAAAACCAACACGCCCTGACACAGGATACGGTTATATTCAATTCGCTGATTCGAAAGAAGTAGTTGATCCAAGAGTGAAGAAGGCAAAAACATTCACAGAAAAACCAGATATCGAACTTGCAAAAGACTTCCTCGAAAGCGGAGACTTTTATTGGAATTCGGGTATCTTCATCTGGGGACTTACTGCCATCATGAATGCATTCCAAAAGCACTTACCAGAGATGTTCAAAGCTTTCAATGATGGCGCAGGAATCTATGGTACAGAAGGAGAAGAAGCCTTCATTGAAAAGACTTACAGTAGTTGCGACAATATCTCCATCGACTACGGTATTATGGAGAAAGCAAAAAATGTAAACGTGGTGCTTAGTGACTTCGGTTGGAGCGACCTCGGAACGTGGGGATCACTTCATACACACCTTGCGCAAGACGATCGTTCAAATGGTGTAGTTGGTCAAAACGTGATGCTTTACAATTGCGCCGACAACGTTGTCAATGTTCCAAACGACAAGCTAGTTGTCCTTCATGGACTAAACGGTTATATTGTAGTTGATTCAGACAACACTCTTCTTGTTTGCAAAAAAGAGGACGAGCAAAAAATCAAGCAATTCGTCAACGATATTAAAATCCAAAAAGGCGAGCACTTCGTTTAGAAAAGTGCACCCAAATGCACTCGAATGAATCCAAATGAACCCAAATGAAATTCATTTGTG
>JBIIBU010000049.1:0-10385 GCA_044239235.1 Flavobacteriales bacterium | reverse complement strand
GTATGCTCAGTTATTAAAGATGACGAAGAGGATATGGAAAACAGTGATATTGTTATTGATCCAAACAATGTATCTGATGAAAACATCGCTGATACAGAGGCTGGAACTGAAAACAATGAAGAATAATTGAAGCTTTAGTTTTTCAATCTATATGAATATTTGAAAAGAGCCGCATCCTTAATTGTACGCGGCTTTTTTCTTTTGCGTCATTTTGGCAAGAAAGTTGAAATCGGCGGCAAAGAGTTTTTACTTTTGACACATAAACAATAAAAAGAATAATGAAAAAAGTCCTTTTTCTTTCACTTTCTCTCTTAGCATCTACGTGTGCATTTGCACAACCGAGCGTAACTAATGCATTCAATGCTAATAAAGAGGGTGATTTTGAAGCAGCAGCTGGTTTTATTGAAACAGCGATTACTGATCCTAAAGCATCTACTAAAGAGAAGACATGGAGATATCGCGGTGATATCTATTTGAACATTGCTTCAGATCCTGCACTCTTGGCAAAATACCCAAATGCTATTCAATTAAGTAAAGAGAGTTACTTTAAGAACTTAGAATTAGACAAATACGGTGATTATAAAGTGGAGGTCACTGGTTCGCTAGGCAGACTTCAACTGCTTGTGAGTGCCATGACCGATGAACATCTAAAATCAGATAACTACTGCGGGGCAGCGGATAATTTTATTATCATCAGTGATATCAGCGCAAGATTTGCCATTGTTGACTCAGCTTCATTATTCAATGCTGGTCTTTGTTATGATAAATGTGGAAACAACACTAAAGCTTTAGAGAACTATAAGAAATGCGCTGATTTGGGATACAATACTCCAGATGTCTATCGTTACATATCTGAGGTTTACCTAAAAGATGGTAAAAAAGAAGAGGCTAGAAAAGTTATTTCTGACGCTCGTGCTAAATATCCAAAAGATGCTGAATTACTTCGGACTGAGGTAAATATCTATTTGGCTGACGAACAATATGAAAGAGCAGAAAATCTGCTTAAGTCGTTGACTGAAGCAGATCCGAAAAATGAAGCTATTCATTACATCCTGGGAATTACTTACGGTAAGCTAGGTAAAAATGACGAGGAAGAGGCGGCATACAAAAGCGCATTGGCTTTAAAACCAAATTATTACGATGCTTTGTTCAACGTAGGTGCGATGTATTTCAACCGTGGTTTGGATAAAGAAAAGGAATGTGAAGCAATTCCTCCAAGAGAAACTGCAAAATTCAATGACTGCACAGCAAGCTGCAAAGTTTCATTTACAAACGCTGTAACTAATCTTGAGGGTGCTTATAACAATATGGCTCCTGAAATGAAAGGAACTCAAGAAGAGAAGCAGTTGATAGGAGCTTTGAAAGATGCTTATTATAAAGCTGAGAGATATGATGATTACAAGAGAATGAAGGAGCTTCTAGGTCAATAAATGATAATGAAAGCCGGGAGAGTATCCCGGTTTTCTTTTACAATTTTACTTTACATAATGTAAATTATGATTTGAAAGAATAGCTCGAAATGCCAGTTAAAAAAAGGCTTTTGGTGAAATAACTAACTATAAAAAAAGCCGACTAAGGTTCCCCAGTCGGCTTTATTCTATTCTTTAGTTTCCTCAATTTCTAATTCTCAACTACCCTAAACGGATCTGAAAATCTTTCGTTGGTCAGAAATGTTTCGTCTGTAAATGTTTTCATAAAAGCCACTAGAGCTTTCTTTTCTTCATTGGTCATGTGCATCCTTAAAGGAATGATTCCTGTGGCAGCATTTAGCTCCTCGTCCATTGGATCTTCTCCAAAAAAGAAAAATCCTCCGTTGGTATTCTTTCTTAACATGAATGACAGCTGTGGATGATTAGACATTCCACTGTTGTAAAATTCTACAACTTCTTCCAAAGTCTGAAAGCGTCCATCATGCATATATGGAGCTGTTTGGGCGATATTTCGAAGCGACGGCACCTTAAACCATCCGTTTCGCTCATTGCCCGAAACTGGTTCAATACCAGTCATTCCCTGATCTGAATACCACGAATCAAGACCAATATTCTCTGCTGCACTTGACCCGCCATTGAGATTATCTCCACCGTGACATCCGCTGCAAGGAAATTTAGCAAAATACAAATCCTTTCCTAATAATTCCTCTTCGGTGAAATTGGAAAATCCTGTCATGGTGCCAATGTCATATTTTGAATTGATACTGACCATGGATCGAATAAAATGAACCATTCCGGCACTTATTTTTTCTAGAGTCACCGAATCGCTGCCAAAGGCATTTTCAAATAAAGGCTTGTAGTAGTTCAAAGACCCGACCTTGTTGAGCAAGTATTGTTGATCCTCAAGTCCCATCTCAATATGATTTCCAATTGGCTTTAGTACCATATTCTCTAAGACTTCCTCTCTTAAATCATGGAAAAATGCTTCTTGAAGTCCTGCATTCAGTATTGCTGGTGAATTACGAGGTGTTAGTTTATTCTCAAAACCAACACTTTGCGCTACATTGTCTGCAAATCCAAATGCTTGCTTGTGGCAAGTCGCGCAGCTAATTCGGTTATTTATAGACAATTGGGTATCGTAAAATAATACACGTCCCAATGTAGCTTTCTCATTATCAATAACAAAGCCTTCCATTGGATCAAAATCAACAATCCCAGGAATTTCATCATAAGGGATCGTGGTTTCCGGAAGTACGGGAACCCGAGCTCCAAGCAATCCTTCTTCTTTATTACATGAAGAAATCAATGCTACGGAAATTATTACCCCAGTTGTTACTATTTTGGTTTTCATATCCTTACTCAATTTTAAATTAAAAACGAGCTATGAGAAATAGTGCGGTTGGAGGAAGAATTGTGAACGTTTTCTGAGTCGAACTAATAGTACTATTAAAACCAGGTTCTTCTGTGCTAGTTTGAATATCTTCAATATTTGAAGAAAGCAATCGAGCGCTAACCTCTGTTCCTATGCTGAAATTAGGGGTAAAGTGGTACTGAGCAAAAAAGAAAGGAGCAACCCCTACTCCTTTGGATTCCAATGAGTTCTTGATTTCACGGGTTTCTCCAGTTTCATCAATAAATACTGTGTTATATGATTTTGATGAATTGGAAATCAAACCATCAACACCGTATTTTATAGAAAATTTGTTCTTGAAATTCTTGTAGAATACAAGTCCTAATCTCAAATCAAGAGCTGTTGTATCAATAACAAAGTCTGTATTACCATTTGACTGACCTGCCAATTCATTGAATGAATCAGAATAATAGCCAGCCCCAAGTCTTAGACCTATTGACTTGAACTTTTTTTCAAGAGTTAATGCATAAGGTGAATAAGGAAAATCCGAATTCTCTTTTTGAAGGCTGCGAAAAACAGGAACGACATTCATTCCAACTTCAACGAAAGAGCTATCTGACTGCGCAATAGAAGTCAATGAAGTACCAAAAAGTACTGCAGCAATGAGTGTTTTTTTCATAATGACTTAGTTGTTGTCTAAATCAAAGATACAAACAAAGCCCTTTCTACTCAAAAATCGAAGCTTGCTTTCCTGGGCCGGAACCTTTGGTACGTTTTGGCTCATCATCCGAAATGTCAGTGCCTATAGTGTCATCCGGACGATCCAATTGGATTTTTACTTGAGGACGTTTGGCTTTGATCATTTCTTGCAACAAGTTTTCTGATTCAATTTCCCTTTGTGGATCCGCGTCAAGCAATTCAACGTTCAAAATAGGGAGAGTAGTGAGTCTATTTCCGATGGCCTTCAGGCCTTTAACAGCTATGAAGTCACGGAGATAGACACTTTCGTCCATCTTATGTTGAGCTTGTTTGAACTTCTTGTTGTATCGAACATATAAAGTAGGATGATGCAAAGTGGTCGCAATTCCTAACTTACTCTTTGGATGCTCGGAGATGAAAGTAACCGGACCTTTAGACACTTCAATAAGGAAGCGCTTTACAAACCACTGTTCTTTTTCACCATCAAAATAAACCGCAGTCACTGCTTTTTCCGGGATGAATTTTTCTACATGAAGTTGATTTTCATCAAAGTGTGTACTGAGATCTGGTTGAATAAGCTTGTAAACACCGCTAGAAAGAAGCACCAAAAGTTTGTCTTCAGCTTCAAAATCGCCGAGGAATTTGCCATGTCCTTCTTCATTTAAGCGCATGACACTTTCATCCAACCAAATTTTGCGAGCGCCAAGAGTGGAAATACCAGCTTGTTTGAGCTCAACCTTTTTCACAGGATATTTAGAGCATACATTACCAATGGCATCTCGGCCTTTGATTGCTAGTTCAGAAAAGTCGATATCAAATTTCAACTTTTTCAATCTTTCCAAGGCTCTTAGGTGAACTGTAACAACTTCTGCTTCACCGTTTGGATTAGAGCTAAAGTGGAGAACTTCGCTATTCGCTGTGCCTTTTGTTAGATCATATTCACGATCTCTAGTGATTGCTGTGACAGAGAAACGCTTCATCATTGCTCCTCCATTTTTACCATCTCTATAAATCATATTATACGTAGTGCGCTTGTCGTCTTTCTTCCAAACAGCGATATGGATAATGTCTTTACCCATGAAAGCCTTTTGTTGAACCTTATTGACAACCATTTTACCGTCCTTTCTGAAAACGATGATATCATCTATATCAGAACAGTCGCAAACGTATTCACCTTCATCTTTTTTAAGACCTGTTCCAACGAAACCTTCTGCTTTGTTTACGAAAAGTTTAGCATTCGCAATGGCTACTTGAGAAGCTTGAACAACATCGAAAGGTTTGATGTCTGTTTTACGTTCTTTTCCTTTGCCGTATTTCGTCTTTAAATCTTTGAAATAAGAAATGGTGGTTTCAGTAAGGTTGTCTAATTTGAGTTGAACCTCTTTGATTGTTCCCTCGAGTTTTGCCAGATGATCGTCTGCTTTTTTGCTATCAAAACGAGAGATTCGTTTGATTTTTATCTCAGTCAACTTGGCAACATCTTCGTCTGTCACTTTTCTCATCAAATGCTTCACATGAGGCTTAAGACCTTTGTGAATTGCCTCGATGATTTCTTCCCAAGTCTCGCATTCCTCGATTTTACGGTATATTCTATTCTCAATGAAAATCTTTTCAAGAGAAGCGAAATGCCATTGTTCACGAAGTTCACCGAGCTCAATCTCTAATTCTAAACGAATAAGATTCTTGGTGTGCTCGGTTGAAAGTCGAAGTAATTCATCCACACTTAGGAACTGCGGGCGATCATCTTGAATAACACATGAGTTTGGCGAAATACTTACTTCACAATCCGTGAATGCATATAGCGCATCAATAGTTTTATCAGGAGAAACGCCAGGAGCAAGATGAACAACTATTTCTACATGTTCTGCAGTATTGTCTTCAATTTTTTTGATTTTGATTTTTCCTTTCTCGTTAGCTTTAAGAATAGAATCAATCAAACTACCTGTGGTTGTTCCAAATGGAACATCAGTGATAATAAGGGTTTTGTCCTTATCGTCTTTTTTAATTTTCGCGCGAACACGAATCTTTCCGCCACGGAGGCCATGATTATAATCGGTGCAATCCGCAAATCCGCCTGTCTGAAAATCAGGAAGGATATTCGTTTTCTTACCTCTAAGCACATCGATGCTCGCATCAATGAGTTCGATGAAATTGTGAGGAAGTATTTTACAAGCAAGACCAACAGCGATACCTTCAACACCCAAAGCAAGAAGCAATGGGAATTTTACTGGAAGAGTTTCTGGTTCTTTCTTTCGTCCATCATAGCTCGATAGCCACGTGGTAGTTTTCGGGTTAAAGATTACGTCTTGTGCAAATTTGTTCAGTCGCACTTCGATGTAACGAGGGGCAGCTGCTGAGTCACCGGTAAAGATATTTCCCCAGTTACCCTGTGTGTCAAGAAGAAGATTTTTTTGTCCGATTTGCACCATGGCATCTCCAATAGAAGCATCCCCGTGTGGGTGATATTTCATTGTGTTACCAATAACGTTGGCCACTTTATTGAATCGGCCATCGTCCATTTCCCAAAGAGAATGCAGAATGCGTCGCTGAACGGGTTTTAATCCATCGTTCATATGAGGCACTGCTCTTTCAAGAATTACATACGAAGCATAATCAAGAAACCAATTTTGATAAAGTCCTTGCACTTGGATAACACTTCCCAAGTGGCCATCTTCTTCGTGTGCGTCGCTGATATTATCTAATTCCTCTGACATAAAATTCCTTTATTAATCTTCCACTACTTCCACTTTCTCTTCTTTTGCAAGTTCGGTGAGATCTTTTTCAACCTTCAAATTTTTAATGATAAACTCTTGTCTATCTGGTGTGTTCTTTCCCATATAGAATTCGAGCATATCTTTAAGATGAGAATCTTTTCCGATAACTACGGGTTCAAGACGGATATCCTCTCCAATGAAGTATTTAAATTCATCTGGACTGATTTCACCAAGTCCTTTGAATCTGGTAATTTCTGGTTTTACACCAAGTTTTGCAATGGCTTGTTGACGCTCAGTATCTGAGTAACAATAGATAGTTTCCTTTTTATTTCTTACTCTGAACAAAGGTGTTGTCAATACATATAAGTGACCAGACTTTACCAAATCAGGGAAGAACTGCAAGAAGAAAGTGATAAGTAGTAATCGGATATGCATTCCATCTACGTCAGCATCTGTTGCGATTACTACCTTATTATATCTCAAACCATCTAATCCGTCTTCAATATTCAATGCCGCTTGAAGCAAGTTAAACTCCTCGTTTTCATAAACTACTTTCTTGGTGAGTCCGTAGGTATTTAAAGGTTTTCCTTTTAGGCTGAAAACTGCTTGAGTATAAACACTTCGTGCAATTGTAATTGATCCACTTGCGCTATCACCTTCCGTAATGAAAAGAGTGGTATCGCCATTTAGATCATGTTTTTCACCGTAGTGAACTTTGCAATCGCGTAATTTCTTATTATGAAGATTTGCTTTTTTCGCTCTATCTCTAGCTAGTTTGGCAATACCCGCAAGTTCCTTTCTTTCTCTTTCGCTTTGAAGAATTTTCTTCTGAAGGATTTGAGTAACATCGCTGTTCTTGTGAAGGAAATTATCCAATTCCTTTTGAAGGAATTCTAGGATAAAGGCTTTCATGCTTTTTCCGTTTGGCTCAATTTCATTTGAACCCAATTTGGTTTTTGTTTGCGATTCAAAAACAGGTTCAATTACCTTGACAGCAACTGAGCAAACAATTCCAGAACGAATATCAACTGCTTCGTAATCTTTTTGGAAGAAATCACGAATGACCTTTACATAGTTTTCACGGAAAGCAGCTTGGTGCGTACCTCCTTGAGTAGTATACTGTCCATTGACAAAACTGTAGTATTCCTCACCGTATGAATTGGTATGCGTGATTGCAACCTCGATGTCATCCCCTTTAATGTGAATTATAGGGTATAACGGTTCTTCAGAGAGATTGGCTGTCAACAAATCCTTTAATCCATTTTCCGATTTGAATTTTTGTCCATTGAAAACGATTGTCAATCCGGCATTTAGGTAGGCATAATTCCAAAGCAGTCGTTCTATATATTGAGATCGGAATTGGAAATTATGGAAAATTGATTCATCCGGAACAAACATCATTGCTGTTCCATTCTTTCCATCACTTTTCGCTACTTTATGATCTTTGGTGATATTTCCTTTGGCGAATTCAGCTACTTTAATTTCACCGTCACGCGTTGACTCGACTCTAAAATAACTCGATAGTGCATTCACCGCTTTAGTACCAACCCCATTTAAACCAACGGACTTCTTGAAAGCTCGGGAGTCATATTTACCACCTGTATTGATTTTTGAAACACAATCGATGACTTTACCTAATGGAATTCCACGTCCGTAGTCACGAACGGTAACCATTCCGTCTTTAATGTTGATATCTATCGTTTTGCCATTTCCCATGACAAATTCATCGATCGAGTTATCGATAATTTCTTTAAGTAGTACATAGATACCATCGTCTGCAGTGGTACCATCCCCTAGTTTTCCGATATACATACCAGGGCGAAGACGAATATGTTCGTGCCATTCGAGGGATCGAATATTATCTTCGGTATATTGATTTTGTTCGGCCATTATAGTAATTGAAATGCAGGAAGTAAAGAACAGTCAGCGAAAGTAGAATGAACATTTTAAGCTAAAGCGACTAAGATGATTGAGTTTTCAACATGTCTTTTTGTTGAAGCTTTAATCCTCTAAATTGCAGCACGGTAGAACTTCTACCTGCCAAATGCGTAAGCATAATATTGTTTTGTAACCAAAAATCAATTTCATTTTACACAAATGAGAAATGTACTCCTGCGTTTTAAAGCTAAAGTATTACTTGCGGTACTTATGCTTATCTCTCTGTATTCCAGCGCTCAAAATGAGTCTTGGCAAGAGAAAATGGCTGATCCTTCAGTGAATATTTATGAAGTCAAACAAAGCTTTGAACAGGCTTGGTTGAACAAACCTATTACAAAGGGAAAGGGCTATAAGCAATATAAAAGATGGGAATATTTCATGGATGCTCGTTGTTTTCCAACGGGCGTGCGTTTTGCTCCTGATGCAGTTGCTGTGGCGATGGATCAACAACCAGAGATGTTTGCTTTTAACAGTGAAATGCCAGGAAGTTGGACCTACATAGGTAATACATCTGTTCCAACTGGCGGAGGTGGTGCTGGTCGTGTGAATAGTGTTCGACCAATGCCTGGAAGCACCACAACTTTTTTCGCATGCGCTCCGGCTGGAGGACTTTGGAAAACAACCAATAGTGGAGTAAGTTGGTCATTGATGAATACTGATGGTTTGGCTTCAATAGGAGTTTCAGACGTTGCGATAGATCCTAACAACACTAATATCATGTACATCGCCACTGGGGATGGTGATGCCGGGGATACTTACGCTTTGGGAGTTCTAAAAACTACTGATGGTGGATTGACATGGAATACAACTGGTTTAAGTTGGGCCGTTACTAACAATAGAACAACAAGCCGATTGTTGATTGATCCTTCTGATAGCCAAAAAGTTATCGCTGCTACCTCTAATGGTATTTACCGAACAATAAATGGAGGAACATCATGGACTCAAGTTCAGACTGGATCTTTCAAAGATTTAGATTTTCATCCATCGAATCCTCTAATAGTTTATGCAACTGGTGCTAGTTACTTCAGAAGTGCTGATGGCGGTGCTACGTGGACAAATATTACCTCAGGTCTTCCAACCACGGACGTTACACGCATGGCCTTAGCGGTTTCGGCGAATAACAGCAGTTATGTATACATATTGGCAGGAAAGAGCTCTGATGCAGGTATGCGCGGAGTATACCGTTCAACAGACGCTGGATTAACTTTCACAGCTCAATACACCGGACCATTAAACTTGATGGGATGGGATCCTGCGGGTACTGATGCTGGTGGTCAAGCTTGGTATGACCTAGTCATAGAGGCGGATCCTAGCGATGCTAATGTCATTTACACAGGTGGTGTAAACGTTTGGAAATCATCTAATGGTGGAACATCATGGGCTCTTTCAGGTCACTGGTATGGTGGTGGTGGAGCACCTTATGTGCATGCGGATATTCACGCGATGGCTTTCGTGCCAGGAACAACTAGACTACTTGTTGGTTGCGACGGGGGGGTATTTACTACAACTAACGGCGGTCCAAATTTCTCTGATATATCAAGCAATCTGCAAATTTCTCAACAATATAGACTTTCAGTATCACAAACAAATGCCAACCTTGTGCTTTCTGGATGGCAAGACAATGGAACAAACCTAAAAAATGGTTCTACGTGGACTCGACCAATAGGCGGCGATGGCATGGAGTGTATTATCAATCCATCTAATTCAAGTATTATGTATGGCGAGATTTACTATGGTAATATCAGAAAATCTACCAATGGAGGTGTCTCATTTCCAACTCAAGTGTGCGGAAGTGGTGGCACCGGAGTAAACGAAAATGGTGCGTGGGTGACGCCTTATGTTCTTGGCAGCGATCCAGCTCATTTATATGTTGGAAAAACGAGAGTTTATAAATCAACAGACAACGGAGCAACATTCACGTCATTAGCTGCTTTTGGAACCGGTGTTATAAATGCTCTTTGTGTTGCGCCTGCCAACAACAATTATATCTACGCTTCAAAAGGAGGCACTTTGTATAAGTCTATTGACAATGGTGCGACATTCTCTACTTTGACAGGATTGCCTGGTAATTATATCACATATATCTGCACTAATTCGTCAAATGCGCAAGAAGTTTATGTGACTGTTTCAGGATTTAACAGCGGTGTAAAAGTCTACAAGTCAACGAATGCAGGCACAAGTTGGACTAATATTTCAGGAGCGTTACCAAATATTCCTGCCAATTGTATTGTGTATCAAACAGGATCAGCAAGC
>JBIIBU010000045.1:0-11237 GCA_044239235.1 Flavobacteriales bacterium | reverse complement strand
GGATCCAGTTGAGAATGCTTCGCTAGTTCCATGGTTGACGATGGTGGCTTCTGCTCACTTGCTTGTAATTAATCAAAGAAAACAAACGTCACTTTTCTCTACACTCATCCTTACAATCACTACGTTCATTTTAGTATTGTATTCTACATTCTTGACGCGAAGCGGTGTCCTTGGTGATAGCTCCGTTCACTCTTTTGTAGATAGCGGAATTCTAGCGCAATTGCTGGTCTACCTGCTTTTCTTTACTGCATTAAGCACATGGCTTATGGCAGCAAACAAAAAGTGGAAAACGATCTACTTGGCCGCTTGCGCTGTCATGTTAGTGTTCTCAATTGGTTCCCTGATGATGGCAGAAGATGTAGTAGCTAGCGACGCGGAGAAATTACTGCCTGGAGCTAATACCTATATTCCATCCATTACTTTGGTCTTTGTTATTCTTTCCGTTGTAACACTTTATTTCGGTTATAGAAAGAATTATAAAGTGAATGCGGAACAAGAGGAAGCGCTTTGGAGTCGTGAGTTCTGGATGTTTATCGGGTCTTTGGTTCTTACACTTTCGGCAATTCACGTAACAGTTCAAACTAGCGTGAACGTTGGAAATATTTTCCTAGCACCATTTGAAGGGTTTTTCAAATCAGCTTATGAAAGCACACAGTGGGGGTGGTTGAAGCGCCTTGGAGAACATAACTTCTCGGCACCTGCAGAAAAAGAACGCTTCGATACCTATCACCGAATTCAAATTCCATTAGCTTTTGTTTTGTTCTTAATCGTTGCATTCGGACAATATCTTAAATACAAAGGAACAGACATAAAAGAATTCGCTAAGAAAATTGCGCTTAGTCTTTTGATTGCATTTGTCATTACCGTATTACTCGGATTCTTTATTGTATTCGATAGTAACTCAGGTCCTTTGTATGCGCTTGTGTTCGCAACATTCTTCGCAATTGTTTCGAACTTCAATTATGGCTTTAAAATTCTAAAGGGTAAGCTCGATCATATAGGAGCAAGCGTTGCGCACATCGGTTTTGCACTTCTAATTTTCGGAGCTGTTATCAGCACGAGCCAAAGTTTCTTTATTTCTGAAAATAAAAAAGGAAACGTAACAGATCTAAGTAAAGATTTCAATAACTCAGAGGACATGATCATCTTCAAAGGTGATACAGTGGTGATGGGTGATTACTTTATTTATTTCCGTGATAAGTATAGAAGTGGAAATAGACTTTACTGCACGATGGATTATTTGAAAAAGAATCCTATCGATTATGCAGAAGGGGCTTATGTGCAAGTGCAAGGAAGTCTTTTCCGTTCGCTCAAAGCACACACTGCTTCTGAAAATTTCTTGCATGATTGGAGTGAAGATTCGCTTTGGAAACAAGTAACACCGGGTGAGGCTGATTTGGAGGAAACTCCTGAATGGGCTCCAGGCGTGCCAGGGGAGCGCTTGTTCACACTTGAACCAACGTTGCTTTTCGCGAAAGAGCAAGTGTCTCGTGAACCTAGCATCAAACATTTCATCGGAAAGGATTTATACACGTATATCAAATACACGGATTACGAAAGTAAGGCCGATGAAAATGGTTATATGGAGCCAAAGACAGGTGAGATCGCTTTGACTACACCAGTCAAGGTTTCAGACTTCTTGACTTTACAAGTGGATAGTGTTCTTGAAATAATGGAATTGCCAAAAGAACTTCCGCAAAACGTAAAATTGAAAAGAGCTTTCTGTACGGTTACCGATGGTCAATCTGTCGAGAAACTTATCATTGCTATCGTCAATATGGACGATGGAACTCCATTGACTTTCCCTACAGAATCTCTTCGTTTCAAATTCTTGGTTTCAATTCAACAGAAAGGCGAGACATTTGAACTTACTTTCCAACAGCACTCAAGTGCAGTTAAAGACATGTTGATTTTGTCAGCCGAAATATTTCCTCAAATCAATGTGCTTTGGATTGGTTGTTTGATCATGGTCATTGGGACAACCATGGCAATTAGACACCGAATCAAATTAGCGAAAAGTTCGAAATAGGTTCGTAAGAATTAATTCATTTGACTCTTGAGTTGAGCACAACTCCTACTATTACGAGAACCATTCCTAATACGCTTAGCCAGACGATGTCTTCTTCGAAGAACATTGATCCGAAGATTAAAGCGAATATTGCTCCGAAGTAATTCCAAGGTGCAATCTTGCTGGCCACATCGCTGTGCAACGCCATGGTCATACAGTATTGTGCTGCTTGTGCAAATGCTCCCATGATTAGAAAGTAAACCCATTCTAATCCTACAGGAGTGACCCAATCGAAGTAGCACCAAATACCTACAATTGGAATAGCAACTAACGGATTATACATCACAATAGTCATTGGATGGTCTGTTCCTTTGCTTTTGATAATAGAATTGTATGCTAGTCCTGCGAATAGGGCAGAGGTAATTCCAACCAATAGCCATTCTACTTTAACGCGTGGATCGAAACCTTTAATAAGCACTGCGCCTACCAATGCGATAAGAAAGAATAGCCATTGTATGCGTTTTACTTTTTGATTGTTCAATTGTGTGGCAATCATCACCGTGAATACAGGAGATAAATATTGAATCGTGCTTGCACTTGCGAGCGGCATATTCATCACCGTCATGAAGAAAAGGGTAAGCGCTATCAATCCCATGAATCCTCTCATGAATAGCCAAAATTTATTATTTCCCCAAAATGGAATATTGTGGTATTTCACATAACCGGCACAGAAAACCAAAGAAACAACCGATCTGAAAAGGATTATTTCATGAACAGGGATGTGATGGTGCGCTTTGGCTATTGCATTTACGACAGCAAAACAGAATACTGAAAAGATCATGTAAAGTATTCCCTTCTGTGTTGCCGATATGCTCAAAGTGTTGATTTTGTAGGCGAAGATACAAGGTTAAATTCTTTGTCTATATTAGCTTTGTATAAACCTCCAAAAACTTTGACAATGAAAGTAGTACGTATACTCTTGGGTGGGTTGATTGCTCTCGGTGGAATCTACCTTGTATTGTGTTTCTTGGGTCCAAAGAAATTTGAGACATCAAAATCAATCTCTATTAATGCTGACGCCGCGACGGTGTATGCGATGGTGAGTGATTTTAATCAATGGTCTCAATGGTCGCCATGGGCTAAACGCGATCCTAAAATGATTAGTACGATTACTGGTTCAGCTGGAACCGTAGGCCATAAAATGGACTGGGTTAGTGAATCAGAAGGTTCTGGTTCTTTAACCATTGACGAGGTTGTTGCTGATCATAAAGTAACCACGTCTTTGAGAATGGTCGATTGGGATGCTATTAGTCATGCTTCATTTATTATTGAGCCGGATGGTTCAGCAACGAAATTGACATGGACTATGGATGGCGGTGAAATCGCATTTGGATTCCGTGGACTTATGGTTGCAATGGGCGCAGTAGGTCGCATCGAAAAGGATTATACGGAAGGGCTTGCTTCTATTAAATCAGCAATTGAGAATTAGAAAGTATTTCACCGATAAAACAAAAGCCCCTCTTATCATAGATAAGAGGGGCTTTTTTATTTCCTCAGAGTTGAATTAAGCGATGCTCAATTTTTTCTCCAAATCTTCAAGATATTTTCTGAAGTGTTTGTCTGTTTCTTGTAGGTTGTTCACCGTGCGACAAGCGTGAAGAACAGTTGCGTGGTCTTTGCCACCGCAATGAGCTCCAATGCTCGCTAGGCTGCTCTTGGTCATCTTCTTTGCAAAATACATTGCAATTTGACGAGCCTGAACAATCTCACGCTTACGAGTTTTGCTCTTAAGCAATTCGATAGGAAGATCGAAATAATCACAAACCACTTTCTGAATGTAGTCGATGCTAACTTCACGAGCGGTGTTCTTAACGAACTTGTCGATCATTTGTTTAGCCAACTCAAGCGTGATTGATTTCTTGTTCAATGATGATTGAGCAATCAATGAAATCAAAGCTCCTTCTAGTTCACGAACGTTAGTTGTGATAGAGTAGGCAAGGTATTCAACCACCTCATCTGGAAGTTCGATACCGTCTGCATACATTTTCTTTTTAAGAATCGCAATGCGTGTCTCAAGTGAAGGCACTTGAAGATCGGCACTAAGACCCCATTTGAAACGAGACAACAAGCGTTGCTCCATTCCTTGCATTTCAACAGGAGGCTTATCACTTGTAAGAATGATTTGCTTGCCAGTTTGGTGCAGATGATTGAAGATGTGGAAGAATACATCTTGTGTTTTCTCCTTTCCACTGAAAAATTGCACATCGTCAATAATCAACACGTCCATCATTTGATAGAAGTGAGAGAAGTCATTCACCGTATTGTTGCGAACTGCATCAATAAATTGGTGAGTGAATTTTTCAGAACTTACATAAAGAACTGTTTTCTCTGGATATTTATTCTTGATCTCGATGCCAATAGCGTGAGCCAAGTGTGTTTTACCAAGTCCAACACCTCCATAGATTAGAAGTGGATTAAAAGCAGTTCCGCCTGGCTTATTCGCCACGGCAAATCCGGCGCTGCGTGCAAGACGATTGCAATCACCTTCGATGAAATTCTCGAAAGAATAGTTTGGGTTCAGATTTGAATCCACATTCAACTTGCGAAGACCAGGAATGATGAAAGGGTTTTTGATCGGCGACTCGCCCATATCCAATGGCATGTTCACAGGAGCATTCTTTACCGCTTTGCGGTTGCTCGTTGGAACTTTAATAGTGTATGGATTTGAGTTATTCAGATTGTTTTCCATGATGATGGAATACTCCAATCTTCCCTCTGCACCAAGTTCTTTCTTGATGATCTTCTTAAGCAAAGTCACATAGTGCTCTTCTAGCCACTCATAGAAAAACTGAGATGGAACTTGAATAGTCAAAACGCTGTCTTCTAACTTAACAGGTTTAATGGGTTCAAACCAGGTTTTAAATCCTTGCGGGCTAACATTGTCTTTAATAACTTCAAGGCAATCATGCCATACCTGATTATGGTCCTTATTCATTATATACAATACGGTTAATTCGGTTAATAGTAGAATTCGAAAGGCTTAGTCCGCTAAAATAGTTCAACTCTTCTAACGGACCACAAAAGAACAGTGAAAAAAGTGAAAAAAAAAAGTGATTGCCTATTGACTTTTCAGAAAGTTTGATTATTAAACATTTTATCCGAAACACTTGACTATTCAGTATTTTTAGCAGTTCTTTTATGTTTTCTTCAAGTGGTGTAATGTAGTTGTTTATTCTTCAATTCCTTACCTTTTTTTTGACTGCTCTTGCCCCTTTTTTGTCATTTGAAGCTTTCTGAATTGTCAACATCAGTTATTTGTTATGTTCATTTCACCTCATGTGTGGGTACTAACATTCATTCTGTATTTTTAACCCATGTTTACTACAGAAATCAAACTTCGCGTCAGATACGCCGAGACAGACAGAATGGGCTATGCCTATTATGGCAACTATGCTGCGTATTTTGAAGTTGCTCGTGTTGAATCGCTAAGGGAATTGGGTGTTTCTTATCGACAGCTTGAAGATGATGGTATTCTTCTTCCTGTGAGCGAATACTCCATTAAGTTCCTCAAACCGGCATACTACGACGATGAACTCGTTATCAAAACAAATATCATTGAGCTGCCTACCGCTCGAATCAAGTTTAGTTACCAAACTTGGCGCGGTGATGATTTGCTGAATGAAGCAAAAACAGATTTGGTGTTTGTCGATAAAACTTCTGGAAAGCCTACTAGATGCCCAGAACAAGTGCTTGAAAAACTTAGAGACTACTTTGTCTAGTTCGAAAGTATGAGCTCTCCCTCTGCGTTGTCCTCTTCATCAATCAGCGCGGGATTCCCGAATACGTAGTTGTTTCCGCTAAAATTTATCCCACTAAAAAGATAGTTGGATGAAAATGCGTACATAGAATTAATTGAGGAGTTGTTCAGAAAAGCTTGCTCCACCTGCATTTCACGAGCATCAATAATGCCAATACCTTGGTTGAAAAGTTCGCATTTCTGTGCATTTCCAGAAAGATAAACATCCGAAACGCCCGTGTGCGTGTAGATTGAGATGCTGTCTCCTTCAAAAGAAATATTGATCGTTCCGGATGCATGACGATTTTCTAGCTTGAAATAATTTTGCGAAAGCACTCCAATGCTTGTTATATCTCCGGTTCCACGATTTTCAATATGATTAATACTCGGAGCGTAAATTCGAACAGTGACTATCTTTTTGAATGATCTCACAAAATTGCATGTGTTTTCATTCCTTATATATAGTGTGTTTCCCGATACTTCTGTAATGATTTTAGGCAACACGTTAATAGGACCAATGAGCTCTACTGCAAAATCACTACTGTCTACTAATTCAATATTTATGTAATCCTCAAGTTCTAGATTTTCAAACACTCCAGTACTTCGACGAATAGTTACTTCTAGTCCTGCGGCTTTAAAACAATCTGGCGCAGATTCTTGGTTGCAAGAGGTTTGCAAAATCAACAGCAAAAGAAATATGTAGACATTATTTCTCATTTCCATTGATAGATTAGTCCTATTTCTCCATGATCCGCTTTGGCAAAATGTGTTTTTAACGCTAGTTGCAATCCGAGTCTATCATTAACTGCATAGCGCAAGCCAACTCTGTGATATAAACTGCCGTCGCTTTTCCATTTTGATTTCAAATAAAAACCTTGTTGCATGATCAATTTGAATCGATCAAAATGCATGGCATAGGAAAGCACTCCGCCAATTTGAAAAACATCTTTGGATGAACTGCTTTCTTCTGAATAGCGCTCTAGTAGGGTTTTTAGAGAAGAGTTGTACATCAAGTCAAGTCCAAGACCTAAAGAACTTTTATAAGTAAAATGTCTTTCTTGCAATGTTTGAAAAGTGACGCTGGGATATTTCTTACCCATTGGTGGACTGATTTCTTTGAAGCCAATTACAAGACTATTAGAAGTATTCCATGTTTTGGAGAATTCCTCGATAGTTCCTTTCAAAAGAGTATTATGAAATTGTTTATGCGATAAAGCGATGAACCAACCTAGATTATTCGTTCCCTGATTAGGAAGTTGAAATGCTCCATTCGAAAAATGCGTCAATCGAATGCCTGTTCTTAAATCATATTTTCCAATAGTCAAGAATCGAACACTGTATTGAAGTGTAAGACATGCGTTGAAATTAGATCCGATAACATCGGCTTGATGATTCTCTTCAAGATCCCATGTTTTTGTGGAGTAGCCTAATCCTATACCCAATCCAAGCCAATTGTTGAATCCATCGAATGAGTTGACATGTTTTTTCAATCTCAGCAATGATAGATTCATTAAATAAGAGGCACCTACTTGATATCCCAATTGAGGCAGATTACCTGTATTACTAAAGAATACATCATAGCCCATCTCTGGATAGTTGTAATACTTGTGCCAATCTTTGGTGCCAATCATTTGAACCATCCATGTGGCCTGCGCTCCGAATGAATGTCCTTTTATAAGGTGTTTCATTTGCGGATTGTGAGGAATAACAAAACCGAAATGAGGAGCAACAGATAAAGTCCTATTTGCAGCAATCGTAATCTCCCAGCCATCAGCAAGGCGAGATTCAACCTTGGTTGAATCTTCCATGGCTAGCACTCCATGGCTGCATACAATAAGAAGGAGTAAGGCAATTGTTCTCACGGCTCAAACCTAATGTTTTTTTACATTTGAGAAAACTCTATTATGAAGAATACTGATTTGCTTTTGCTGCTGGAGTCTTATGGGACGTTCTGTAATTAGCTGTAAGCTATAGGCTTTAAGCTATAAGCAAAAAAAGCCAAGAGCCTAGTGCTTACAGCCTACTGCTTAAGGCCTAGAGCTTACAGCCAAGAACCTCTTCCACAATTCTCTTCACGCTTGCTTCTTTAGAATAATGTGCGTTGAATCTTGCTTTTGCATTTTCGCCCATCTCGTTGCGTTTAGTTGGATTTGAAATGTATGCTTTCATACAATTGGCAAGTTCGGATGCATTATCTGGTTCGAATAATAAACCAGCATTTCCGTGATCCAAAATTTCAGGAGTTCCGCTAGAATCTGTTCCGATAATTGCGAGACCAAAACTCATGGCTTCAATCGTCACCGTTCCGAATGTTTCGCCTTTAGAAGCGAGTATAAAAATATCGATAGCTCTATAAAAAGCTTCGACGTCTTTTGAATAGGGTTTGAAATGAACTCTGTTTTGTAATCCGAGGGAGCGCACTTTTTGTTTGAGTTCAACTTCATAATCTCGACCTTCATTTTTGGTGTACTCACCCATGACCACAAGATGTGTATTGTCGTTGCAAATTTGAAGCGCATTGATTGCGATGTGCTGTCCTTTAAGTGGATCAATGCGTCCGATGATTCCGGCAATTAGCCCGTCTTTTGGAAGATTCAGTAATTCTCGTGCTTCAGATTGTGTAATGTTCTTCGCATGAATTTGTTTGGTATCTGCACCAAGTGGAATAACGGAAATTCGATTCTGAGGAAATCGAGTGCGATTAACTACTTGCTCTTTTAGAAAGTTGAGAGTTGCGATCCACTTGTCGATAGATAAGAATCGCAACGTATGAAAAAGATCTTTCTTGTCGACACCAAGTTGCATCGCTTGTTGATAGATCAATTTGAGTTTTCTACTAGAGAATTTCTTTACCCATGATAGCAGCGACATATCACGAGTGTCGCGAAACCAAACGAGATCAATTTTTCCTTTATCAAATAGTCTAGCAACTTTGAAAGCATTTTTTAAATCAAAGTATTTTTTGTTAAATGCAATGCAGGTGTGAGTTAAACCACATTCGAGAACTCGTTTGTGAATAGGGGAGTCAGCGACACAAAATACATGAACAGTATAGCCTTCGTTTGCAATCCATTCGGCGTATCTCACGAAATTCATTTCGAGACCACCCCAGCTAACGGAGCTGCAATAGAAGGCGATTCGTTTATTCATTAATCTTCGTAGACATCGAGTAACATAAGAGCTTCGCTTAATTCACCAAGCGTTTTCATTTCGCTTTGTTTTTTCGCTACTTCTTTTCCTGATTTGTAGACTTCAATTGCTTCTTCGACTTTGCTTTTTTCTTCAAGCATTTTACCCAATTGATAATAGCTTGCGAGATAGTTGGGATCGTTCTTGATGATTGATCGCAATATTTTGATCGCTTGATTTAAATCGCCAATTTTCTGATGTTCGAGCGCAGCAGCGTAATGCAAGAAACTATCCTTAGGATTTGTTTCTAGCATTTGCTCTATCATTTTTAGACGATCTTGGTTCATAGCAATTATGGCTTTTTATAATATTTCAACGCTTCGGGCATGAACTCTTTTAGCGAAGCAATGCGAGTCTCATCGCTTGGATGTGTGCTTAGAATTTCTGGAGGAGCTTGACCTCCTGTTGCGGACATTCTTTCCCAGAAACCAATTGAAGCTTGTGGGTCATAACCTGCCATTGCCATAAATACTAAGCCCAGTTTATCGGCTTCGCTTTCATGATTGCGGCTATACGCCAACATCCCAAGTTGACTGCCGATTCCGTATGATTGAAGGAAGATGTCTTTAGCAAGACCAGGTTTTTCGCCCATTACTGCCCCCAATGTTTGGCCTGCAGCGTTGATTATTAGGCCTTGGCTCATGCGCTCATTACCATGACGAGCAATGGCATGAGCAATTTCGTGTCCCATTACTACTGCAAGACTTGCTTCATCTTGAGTCACCGGTAAGATGCCGGTATAGACAACGACTTTACCACCGGGCATGCACCATGCATTTACCGTTGGATCATTAACTACATTGAATTCCCATTGAAAACCCTCGATGCGACTTGACTGACCATTATCGGTAAGAAATTTCTCTACCGCTCCTTTGATATTATTGCCAATACGTTGAACAAGCGCTGTCTTTGGGTCCGAGGCAGGGAGGACTTGACTAGTCGAGAGAAACTCTTGATAAGCTGTAAGACTCATGCCTATCATTTCTGATTCAGCGATGAGGTTCATTTGTCTTCTATTGGTGATTGGAACTTTGGTGCAAGAAACGATGTAGGCAACGGACAAAAGTATGCCCATTACGATGGTTGTTTTCTTCATATAGGTCTAAGTAGTAGAGAGTAGAGAGTTATTGGATTTCGGCGGTAAGTCCGCGATCCAAGAGGGCAGTGCAGATAGGTTCAAGCTTTTCGAACTCCCCGTTTTTGACCTCACACTTGCCCTTGTAATGGACAAGTAGAGTGCATTGTTCGGCTTGAACGGGTTCGTGACCACAAACCGAAATAAGTGATTCAATGACAAAATCGAAAGTGTTGAACTCGTCGTTGTAAAGAACGATTTTACGTGTCTCAACAGCGGCAACATCTTCAAGGATTAATTCTTCTAATTCGGTGCTTGACATGAATGATTTTTCTAATGCTGCAAAGATATAGATAAAAAAGCGGAGGAAAGCAAGAAGAAGGAGCGAAAACTTTTGTGAAAAATAATCTTAGTCACGATTTCAAAAAGGTTGGTCGATGTGACAGAACATTCTATTGAAACTGCATTTTGAGTGGAAATAGGTATTGGTCTGTTTTTCATTTAGTTAAGTTCAGTATTTGTTTTATTCCTTGTTTTATGCAATTCGTGCACTATTTTTTGCATATTCATGTGCTTTTTAACCCCGTGCCAAAAGTGATGGGTTTTGCCCTATTGTATCTATATGGTTTAAATAGGGGTATAAAAGCTCTTTAATTGGGTATAAGTCGTAGTAGTTTTTTGTGAATTGTTTTTTTTATTTGTAATGTTCAAAGGGTACGAAACGCCATCCTAGGGGCTTGAACACTAATTTGATTAAACATGAACACAGTTGCTAAAATTCTTGTAGTTGAAGACGACTTGGTTGTACGATCTAACCTTGAGTTGATTATCAAGGAGATGGGGCATGAAATTATTGGTTTTGCCGATAATGCTGTTGATGCTCTTGTGCTTTTCACCATAAAACATCCAAATATTGTTATTTGCGATATTAATATTAATGGAACTACCAATGGAATAGAACTCGCTAAAAAGATGCACGAGATCAGAAGAACTCCAGTTCTTTTCTTGACTTCATATAATAATGAGGAGTTCTTTAATAAAGCGAAATTGGCTACTCCGCTCGCTTTCATTAGCAAGCCGATTGATCGTGTCAATTTGGAACGTTCAGTTTCATTGGCCATTGAACATTCTCGCGACGTTGTTGGTTTTACCACCGGCAATGCGCCTGT
>JBIIBU010000303.1:0-2777 GCA_044239235.1 Flavobacteriales bacterium | reverse complement strand
GATCCTTCGTCTCCAGCATTCATGGTTGGTCATACACTATGTATACCTACTATTTTCATTTCATACACTGGACACGCGCTTGACTACAAAATGCCTTTGATGAAGGCGCTTAACGCCGTAGATGTAGCTGCAACTTCGGTTTGTCAATTCTTCGATAAAGACGTGGTTAAAGTTCAAACCACTCTAGGTTGGGAACAGGAATATTTTTTAATTGATTCTGCTTTATATAATGCACGTCAAGATATCGCGATGACTGGTCGTGCTTTGTTTGGCGCTCGCCCAGCGAAAGGCCAACAATTGGAAGACCATTATTTCGGTTCTATTCCAGAACGTGTGATGGGCTTTATGCGCGACTTCGAACAAGAATCTCACTTGCTCGGAATACCTGTAACTACTCGTCACAACGAGGTTGCACCAAATCAATTTGAGCTTGCTCCGATGTTTGAAGAGGCAAATCTTGCAAACGACCATAACCAATTGGTGATGGATGTTTTGGAAAAAACTGCTCGCAAGCATAACTTCCGCGTTCTTCTTCATGAGAAACCATATGAAGGTATTAACGGAAGTGGTAAGCACAACAACTGGTCATTGAGCACAAACACGGGAGTTAACCTTCTTAAGCCAGGTAGAAATCCAAAGAGCAATATGCAGTTCCTTACCTTCTTGGTAAATACTGTTGCAGCAATTCATGAGAATGCAGATGTACTTCGCGCGTCTATCGCTACTGTGGGTAACGATCACCGTCTTGGTGCAAACGAAGCTCCTCCAGCAATCATGTCTGTGTTCTTGGGCGGACAATTGAGCGCTATGCTTGATGATTTAGAGAAGAACATCAAAGCGGGCAAAATGACGCCAGAAGATAAGACTGAGTTGAAATTGAATATTGGAAAGCTTCCGCAAATATTGCTTGATAATACAGATAGAAACAGAACATCTCCATTCGCATTTACAGGAAATAAGTTTGAATTCCGCGCTGTAGGGTCAAGTGCAAATTGCGCGAACGCAATGATTACGTTGAATACAATCGTCGCACACCGTTTGAATCAATTCAAAAAAGATGTAGACGCTCGTATCGCTAAAGGTGATGATAAAGATGAAGCTATCTTGAAAGAATTGCAACGTCTAATAAAAGTGAGTAAGACTATTCGTTTTGAAGGCAATGGTTATGGCGATGAGTGGGTAAAAGAAGCATCGAAAAGAGGTCTAAGCAATTTGAAAGACACTCCAAGTGCTTTGAAAGTTTGGAAAGACAAAGGTGTTCACAAAATGTTTGAAGCTTTGAATGTCTTGACACATGAAGAAATTCATGCACGTTATGAAATTGAAGTAGAAAACTACTTCCGTCGTCGTGAGATTGAGGCTCGTGTATCAGCTGATTTAGCAATGAATCACATTTTACCAGCAGCTATTTCTTATCAAACAGCTTTGGTAGACAATGTGCTTGGGTTGAAGGAAATTTTCAGCGCTGCTGAAGCAAAGGTGATTTCAAAAACACAAATGGATCTTATCCGCGAAATTTCCACTCATATCAATGGTATGAAGGAAAGTTTGGATAAAATGGCCGCAGAACGAACCAAATTGAATAAAGTGGATTTGGAGAAAAAAGCCGAAGGATATTGCCATAAGGTAAAACCATTGATGGATGCCATCCGTGACCATGCGGATGCTCTTGAGAAAGTGGTTGATGATGAGACGTGGCCATTGCCAAAAATGAGAGAAATCTTGTTTACGCGATAAAAGTTATAAAAAGTTGGTTTTAAAAGTAGAAGGCTCCTGAAAGGGAGCCTTCTTTTATATTTATGCTCAAAAACAATGAGTTAACTTTCTGTTTATGGAATTTCCACCCTTAAATCATCTTAGGAATGGAATCATCAACAGAATAAAAATGAACAGATTTTCGATTAAATTGCTGAAAAAAACGAATATTCGTTATTTTCGTCACCTGCAAAAAAATAGCATGTCAAAACAAAACCTTATGAAAACCGCTCAACTGCTTTTGCTTTTAACAGCAGCTTTGTTCGTATCCACCTTTGCTAACGCTCAATCGAAAGCCACTATAAAGGCTGACGAAGAGTTTGCAACTGAAGCATACATTGAAGCAGCACGACTTTACAAAACAGCTGAACCAACAGCTAAAGAACTAATTGAGAAAGGCCGTATTTTCTTCCAATTGGGAGAGTGCTACAGACTTTCTAAATTGTATTCTCAATCTGAAGAATGGTACGCTAAAGCGATCACTGCTCAGTATTACAACACGAACACCGAAGTGTATTTCAACTATGCAATCGCTCTTCAAGAGCAAGGCAAGTTTGAGGACGCAGAGGCTCAACTTAATAAATATATAGCTAAAGGCGGCGAAAAGTCTAAAGCTAACACTCGTATTGCCGCATGTAAAGATGCTGCAACAAAGAAATCTGCTAAGGCGAAAATCCTTGTAGAAAACTTGGTTGAGTTGAATTCGACATCATACGATTTCTCTTTGGTTTATTCAACCAAGAAAGGTGATGAGTTTATCTTCTCTTCTTCAAGAAAAGAATCTACAGGTGTTGACACTGACCCTGTTACAGGTGAAGATTTCTTCGATCTATTTGTTGCTGAGCGCGACAAAAAAGGTAAATGGGGTTCACCAGCACCATTGAAATTACCAGTAAATACTCCTTCACACGAGGCTGCTGCTTGTTTCAATAAGGACTTCTCTATGATGTACTACACACTATGTAAGTACGAGAACAAGGATAGATATGCTTGTGATATCTTGGCCGCTAAGAAATCAGGTG
>JBIIBU010000301.1:0-2790 GCA_044239235.1 Flavobacteriales bacterium | reverse complement strand
CGGTTTTCACCGCCACGACTTTCACCACCACCATAACTTCTATCACGACGATCGCCGCCGCCATATCCGCCGCTGTTGCCATATCCACGACCACCGCTAAAGCCACCGTTTCTGTCACTTCTTAGACGTGTTCTTGGAATACCAGCATCCTTGTTGCCACGTGATTCAACACGCACCGGACGGCCACGGAATGAAATACCCACTTTGAATGCTTCCAATACTTTTTCAAATGAACCAGTACGAACTTCAATCAACGAGAATGTATTTTTCAAATCTGCCCAAGTCACTTCTTGCTCACTGATCTGCGCTGTTTCAGCAACATATGATTTCAATGAACCGAAGTCTAATTGGTCCATCTGACCTAAGTTGATGTACATTTTAACTACACCAGAATCAGATGTTCTCTTATCACCACCACGCTTCTCATCTTGATTCAAGTCTGGAGCGTTCTTGTAATAATCAATAAAGCGATTGAACTCAATTGATACAAATTTCTTAATGATTTCCTCGCGGCTTAATTCAGCAAGTTCCTCGTATACCTTTGGCAAATACGCTTCAATTGCTTTCTCGTTTACGTCAACGTTGTGAACGTTTTGTACAAGTTGGAACAATTGCTTCTCACATACTTCAAATGGAGTAGGGATGTGCGCTTTTGTAAATGGCTGCTTGATGATCTTCTCAATCTGACGGATTTTGAAATGCTCCTTCATATTGATGATAACAATCGAAACACCTTTCTTACCAGCACGAGCCGTACGGCCTGAACGGTGAGTGTAGTTTTCAATTTCATCAGGAAGATTGTAATTGATAACGTGTGTTACGTCATTTACGTCGATACCTCGAGCTGCAACGTCTGTTGCAACAAGCATATTCAACGCACGTGTGCGGTAACGCTTCATTACGTGGTCACGTTGTGATTGTGACAAGTCGCCGTGGAGCGCATCTGCATTGTAACCATCCTTGATCAACATATCAGCAACCATCTGTGTTTCCAATTTGGTACGACAGAATACGATTGCGAAGATGTCTGGATTGTAATCCGCGATGCGCTTAAGTGCAAGATATTTATCACGTTGGTGAACGATGTAATACTGGTGTTCGATGTTCTCGTTACCTGTATTTTTTCCACCTACAGTAATTTCAGCAGGATTGCTCATGTAATGCTTAGAAATGCGAGATACTTCATCTGGCATTGTAGCAGAGAACAACCACGTGTTTTTTTCGTCAGGAGTAGTTGAAAGAATAAGATCCAAATCTTCTTTGAATCCCATGTGAAGCATTTCATCAGCCTCGTCAAGTACGACCACTTGAACAGAAGACAAATCAATAACTCCACGCTCGATCATATCTACCATACGACCAGGAGTACCAACGATAATTTGTGGACCTTTTCTTACATCTCTGATTTGACCGTCGATGCTTGTTCCACCGTAGATTGGCACTACGTGAATACCACCAGCATACTTAGAGTAGCTCTGAAGGTCTTTGGTGATTTGCACACAAAGCTCACGTGTTGGACACATTATTAACGCTTGTGTAGCGCGAGATCCAGCATCTACTAGCTCGATAAGAGGTAGACCGAATGCTGCAGTTTTTCCTGTACCAGTTTGAGCAAGCGCAACTAAGTCACGTTGTTCAGCTAATAATGTTGGAATTGTTTGTTGCTGGATTGGCGTAGGCGCAACAAATCCTAACTCAGAGATCGCACGCAGGACCTCTGGACTAAGCCCTAGGGCTTCGAAATTTTCCATTGAAAATGATTTAATAAGTTGTAATGCTAAAAACGAATTGAATTACAACCCTCATTTTCCTAGAACAACCCCGGCTAAAAGCGGTACCGCCAAAAATGATAAGCTTAACTCGTTTCGAAAAGCGCCGCAAAGGTAATGAACTTTTATCAATAATTGTTCATAACCTGTTAAATAATTGAAAAACACTGATTCAGCTACTGCTTTATGAACTTTGTAACAAGCCTTTCGGTTCCAATTTGAACTAAAACAAGGTAACTTCCGCTAGAAAGCTGATTGTTTTCGATCTCGATGAGTGAATTTCCATCAGACGCAAAGTTATTTTCAAAAATAACTCGTCCAGTGATATCAACGACTTGAATAATTCCAGCTTTGTCGTGACCATTGATTCGAATCCAGGTGTTTCCGACCGAAGGATTTGGAAATACAGATACCTCAACATTTGTTGCAGCACTGAATGAGGCTTTAGGTGCGTTAGATATTTTAGTCAAGCTATTGAAATCAATAAGGTTTACCCATTCTGGGTGATCGACAAATGGATTTCTATTTTGCTGAATGGATTGAATATAATCATTTCTTGAAATCTCAAAGTTATCTGGAGCATCTGCATTGTGCCATGCAATAAGTGTTGCAAGGTCTTGCGGATCTTCATTTAGAGACGGCAGAATAAGTTGATTAAGTGCATCGAAATCCCATTGAAATCCGTTCACGCCATCATATCGCAAAGCCATATAAAGTAGGGCTCTCGCTGCGTCGCCCTTTTGTGCATCCATCGGCTCATAAACAGAGTTACCATTTACATCTTGTCCATATTGCCCCAAAAGATAAGTGCTTGTGGCAGTGGCAACTTCTCCTAGTGGATGATTGCTTCTTACCCCATTTGCGTTGTTTTGGTTTACAGTAAACAAATGATGTTGGTCGGCGTATTCATTAAGTCCTGTGCTTCCGCCACTTGGCATCCAGCTTACACACCATGTGTGCTCGCGACTAAACGGAGAAGCAGTATACCATACAAATGGAGGAGTATACAAATAACGCTGAC
>JBIIBU010000300.1:0-2795 GCA_044239235.1 Flavobacteriales bacterium | reverse complement strand
GTATTTCATCCATTTCGTTTTTCTTATCATTTTTTAGATAAGTCAACAATTCTTCCCAATTGAATTTTTGCTTTTTTGGAAAATGGAGTGAAAGTAGTTTTTGAATTCTGGTATAATCATTTGAATTAACAATGCCTTTATTGAATGCAAGGCTAATCTCCACCTGCATACCAAGTCCCACTGCATAGCCGTGGCTAAGTGGCGATGAATTTAGGCTTGCAGATTCGATGGCATGTCCGATAGTATGACCAAAGTTGAGTGTTTTTCTTAAACCAGTTTCATTAAAGTCTTTTCTAATAATGCTTTCTTTGATAAGCGCGCTTCTTTCGATGAAAAGTGAAATGTGGTCCTTGTTTGTGCCTTCAATGGCTTCGAGAGCTTCAAAAAGAATTGGATCGGCAATTATTCCATGCTTAATCATTTCAGCAAAGCCTGATAGAATTTCACTTTCGTCTAATGTTGAAATGAAATCAGGTTGGATTAAAATTGCTTTTGCTTCTGCAAATGTGCCAACTACGTTTTTGAATTGATCGTGATCTATACCAGTTTTTCCGCCTATTGCCGCATCCGTCATTGCCATTAGGCTAGTTGGAATATGAATAAAGTCAATACCTCTTTTATAAGTTGAGGCCACGAAACCTCCAAGATCGGTAATAACACCGCCTCCAATATTGAGAAGGAGTGTTTTGCGATCTGCATTACATTCCAGCAAGCTTCTCCAAATTTGAATAGCTACTTCAATAGATTTGGAGTCTTCGCCTGGCTCTACTTCAATTATTTCGATATTCTCGGAAGTTAAAAGGTTCGAAAGAATTCGCGGTAATACTGCATCGGCGACATTCGAATCTGTGAGAATGAATGTTTTCGAGGCATTCTTAATATGGCTTTGGAGCGCATTAGCGAGCGAATTATCGTCTTTGAAGAATATTGGGGCAGCCATGAGAGCGAATATAGGGTAGAAGTGAAGTAAAATAAAAAACCCTTCCATTACGGAAGGGTCTATCTTTGTGGTGCCTCCAGGAATCGAACCAGGGACACAAGGATTTTCAATCCTTTGCTCTACCAACTGAGCTAAGGCACCATTTTGTCAAAGCGGGTGCAAATATAATCGTAGAATTGATTTATGCAACAAAATGTGTAAACTCTTTTTTTTAGCGGGGTTGTGATATTGTTGTCAGTTTTGTTAATAACTTTTTACTGGCTAAGTAGATTGATGTTCAATTGGCTTATAAAACCGATAAAACTCGGTGTTTTTACTTACGATTAAATGACGTATTTTGAAGACGAAGGTTGTTATTGTGTAGATAAAAGCGATTTTTTTCTCGATTTTTAAAATAAACTTGGTAGTTCAAGATTTTTGCGTTTATTTTTGCCTCGTTTTGCTATTACCGAAAACACTTAATTAATTAACCAAAACATCTATTATGATGAAATCCTTACTCTCTAACACAGAGATGGGAAGTGGTTGTCGCATGACAACGGGCTTCACTAAGAGCTGGAAAACACTCGTTTTCCTCTCAATGTTTGTATTCTGGGGGGCTGGCTTTGCTAGTGCTCAAGTGGACCCATGTGTCCCGAGCATCGACTTATCATGTCCTGCTTCTGTAACCGTAGGTTGTGACGATGTCGCTAACCTCGAATTAACTGGATCACCAGTTTTCACCGTAAACACTTGTTTTGATAACGACGGCGTTGAACTGCCTGTTGTTGTTGATTTTTCTGACGAGGTTTTTCCTGGAACTGCATGTGCTTGGACTATTGTTCGTACATGGATTGTTAGTGTGCCACAAGCTGAATTGTCAGCTACTTGCACTCAAACTATCTCTGTTAACGACAATGATGCACCAGTTTTCAATAGTACACCAGAGAACATCACTGTTCAATGCGTGGAAGATGTACCTGCACCAGGTGAATGTCCTGCAACAGATGATTGTGGTAGCGCAGTAACAACTGAAGTTTTCACTTCACATTCTGGTGCTCCAACATCAATCTGTTCTTTGACTACACCAATCGGTCCTGGTCCTGACGGGTCTATCTGGTTGTTTAACGCTCTAGAATCAGGCCTTGCAGCATCTGACAACTGGTCTTGGATCGGTTCACCTTCTTTGACTGCTTACGATGATGGAACAGCTCGCCTTATAGGTGACGTTGTAAATAACTCGAATGCAACTCAAGGATGGCACGTAGACATGTTGTTCGAAAACAAAGCTGATTGGGCTTCTTGGTCTTCAATGGGCCGTAGCTACAAGAATGACCTTGGTTTAGCTGGAACAAATTATTTAAACTGGGACTACTATGAACTAGTAGCTGGTTTCTCAACAATGACAGGTTTTGGATCTTACGCTGGTAACGTTCTTTACCTTTCTCACCAACCATCTAACTACTATTTCGGTTTCCAATGCGGAGTAGGTGCAAACAACCGTAATGCCAATGAAGGTATGTCAGGTTGGTTCTACTACGACGGATGGTATAATGGTCAATGGAGAAGCGGACACGGTGACATGTTCACTAATAAATCTTGTGTTCCACAAAACCCATCATTGGTTTGTGACGATGAGTTCACTTACCTATGGAGAGCAACTGATGCTTGTGGAAATGCAGCAATCACTTCTCAAGTTATCACTGTTCATGATGATATCGCTCCTATTATTACTAACTGCCCAGAAAATGAAACTGTTGAATGTTCTGACGAACTTCCAGCTGTATTCACTGGTCTAGTTGCTACTGACAACTGTGATGATGAAGTGTCTATCGTTTATCTTGGCGAAAGCGCACCAACTGTTGTTGACAATTGC
>JBIIBU010000299.1:0-2805 GCA_044239235.1 Flavobacteriales bacterium | reverse complement strand
CCGCGCTGTGCTTCGGTGGAGATATTAATCTAGACTTATTGAATCTTCAAAATGGACAAGTTCCATTTTCATATCAATGGACATATAATGGCGCCACGGTTAGTGGAGCGGAGAGCACGGACTATCAACCATCCATTTCTGGTGAGGCATGCTTGACAGTTACGGATGCTTGTGGCTATGCTGTTACAGAATGTTTCAATGTAGAAGTTGAACAACCCGTACTTGTAGAGTTTGAAGCAGATACAACGAGAGCTTGTTGGCCAACTCCATTTGAATTTAGTAATCTTGTGGACCCTTCACTATTCAATAACTCGCTCTGGGATTTTGGTGATGGAGTAACCGTTTTAAATCAACAAAATCCATCGCATTTGTATGATCAACCAGGCTCTTATGATGTATCACTATTATTGACGACAGCGCTTGGATGCACCTACGAAACTGAGTATCCCGGATATGTTGTTTCATTCACTCCTCCACAAGCTGAGTTTTACGCAACACCTCAGCCTACAAATGCATTAAATACTGAAATTGAATTCCATGATTTGACAATTGGAACTATCTACTCTTATGAGTGGATATTCAATACCTCCAATGTTATGGGCACAAGTGTGCTTCAAAATCCAATCTTCCAATTCCCAATTGGAACCGGAGGATTCTATCCTGTGCTATTGACCGTTATAGATAATAATGGATGTACTGACACGTATCAAAAAATTGTAGTGATCGACGATATTTTCCAATACTACATTCCGAATGCCTTTACTCCAAACGGTGATGGTATCAACGACGTTTGGAAATTATATGGTGCTGATTTGGACGCTAACAATTTCTACCTACAAGTATTCAATAATTGGGGAGATCTAATTTTTGAATCTAAAGATCCAGAACAATATTGGACAGGAAATTTCAAAGGTGGCGAGTACTTTGTTCAAGATGGTGTATATCAATGGCGCGCAAAGGTGGTTTCTAAATCCACAGGTGAGCGTAAAGAAATTGAGGGACATTTGTACTTGACGAGATAATTTTTTGATGGATGATTGACTTGTCCTGAGTGACTCGCCATTGGCGAGTTGTATCGAAGGATGATGGACGATAAAAAATTAAAAATAAAAAAGGGCTGACTTTCGTCGGCCCTTTTTCTTAAGTTCTATTATAGAATAACAACGTCCTTCTTTATTGTGCGAAGATTGATGCTGCATCAACCAAAGCCGACTTAGGATTGATAATCAATACTGGAATTGCTGCTTCGTTTGTGATAATTTTCTGCTCACTATCCGCTCCAAACGCATGAAGTAAGCGTTCGTCGGAATTATTTAAAATACAAATCAGATCAATTGATTCGTTCTTTCCATACTTCAACAAACCTTCCACAAAACCGCCTGAATCTTCTTTAGTGAATGCAGTAACGTATTTCACCCCTTTCTCTTCGAGGAAACCTTCAGCGTAGGCCATGTTTCTGCGAATTGCATTATTCAAATACTCGTCCTTTTCAGTTGGGAGAATGATGTGAATAGTAGAATTGAATTTTGTTGCGTAGTCAGATGCAATTTTCAGCTTCTGCTTTGTTTCTTTATGAAGATCCAAAGGCAATAATATTGATGATGGTTTGCCCGCCTTCTTTGTATCAGCCTGAACGATTAAAACTGGAACCTCAGATTCTGTGATAATTCTAAGCGCATGACTTCCAACTATGAATTGCATGCCTCTCAGACCATGTGTTCCCATTACAACAAGATCCGCAATCTCGTCTTCTGCAACTTTAGCGATGTCATCGAAAATATTTCCTACGCGCACTGTACATTTTACATGCTCTGATTGAACAATAGCGTATTTTTTTGCGAATAATTCTAATTCCAGCTCAGCCTTCAAGACATCATTTTGACTTTCCACGATGTGAAGAATATTCAAGACACTTCCAGAAGCTATCGCGAGTTCACTCGCATAACGCACTGCATTTACAGCAACATCAGTAAAATCGGTAGGAACAACAATCTGTTTCATATTTATTATTTGTTTTTCAAAAGTTTATCTATGGTCTCGGTTGTAACGGCGTGATATGAAGGACGTGCCTTTGCATATATTTCTTTTGCTAAAGTTATTTGATCAGTAGCTACTAATTCCTCATAAAGCGGTGCTACAAATTTACGTCTTCCCACTGTTGTGAGAAATTCTTCTAATCTTGGATAAGAAACAGTGTATTTTATTTTCACTGCTCTCATCAACCAACTAAACAAGACCTCATTATTATTTGTGTTTGAAATTGAAAAAGCTTTATCCAACTCTTTCATTTGTTCAATATTGTCTATTGCTATTTCATTCAAGAAATAAACTTTCTCTTGGTAAGACCATTCACTCCATGAAATTTGACTTGTCTTTTTCTTGCGAGCAGACCAATCAATCGCTATTGACTTAACCTTCTCCATTTTATCACTTTTCACCGTTGGAATATTTCCTGGAATGCCAGGAGCATAAACCCAATCGTTGATATTGATTTTTTGTTCTATGTTTTCGGATGCTAAATTCTTTTTGAAGTATTCTAAGAATTGTTCTGTATCCATAACTTGAAAAGCATGTTCAGTGAAATACTTTTTCAAAAACACGTCCCACTTCTCACGACCAATTGTTTCCTCGCAAAGTCGAAGAAAGAAATAGCCTTTGTTGTAGGCGATATCGGTCATTGCATCATCAGGATTTCTGCCTTCTAGTTCCAATTTCAACCAAGTGTCTTTTTGATTTACTGCGCCTATTTCTTCTATTGTTGCATCTAATTCTTTTCGGCTTAATTGTGCTAGCATTTCAGAATAC
>JBIIBU010000296.1:0-2843 GCA_044239235.1 Flavobacteriales bacterium | reverse complement strand
CGGAACTAGTAGTTGGTGCACTTAGCGCAACTGGCAAATTACCAGTTACCGCTAATAGCAATTTCGTTTGTCAAGAAGGTTGCTCAATCGATGCAGGAGGAATATTGCGTTGGGCTGGGGTTTCTGGGAAATCTACAATGACATTTGATGTCAATAAGGCAACTCAAGAAAAATGCACTCCTGCAGGAGATTACGAAGAGGACATGATGGCTGATGGTCGTGAAATAAAAGTCACCATGGCCAAAGATGCTTTCGATAAAATTGACGAAATTGCTCTGAATGGAATTACAAAAGGTGCATATCCTGGCTGCAGAATCCTCGCAGCGAAAGATGGATGGGTAATTTATGATAAAGCTTTTGGGACACTTGATTGGGATAAGACAGAGCCAGTCACAGAGAATACAGTGTATGACTTGGCGTCTATTACCAAATTAGCATCAGGAACACTGGCAGCAATGAAACTAGTTGATCAAGGAAAGTTGGATGTAAACAAGACATTAGGTGACTACTTGGATATTCCGGCTGACAATCCTTATCATAAGGTGGTGATCAAAGAAATGCTTGCGCATACAGCAGGGTTTACGGCATGGATTCCTTTTTATACTAAGACATTGTCTAACGGCGATCTCATGACAGACATCTACAAAACGGCTCCGGAAAAGGGCTTCTCCAAACCTGTAGCGAAGGATATTTTTATCAGAGATAATTATAAGCAGGAAATGTTCAATCAGATTCTGAAAACCCCTATTAACAGTGATAAATCCTATAAGTATTCCGACCTGGCTTTTTATTTTACGCAGCATTTAGTAGAAACTGTAAGCGGTCAACCTCTTGATGTTTTTGTTACTGATCAATTTTATAAAAAAATGAACCTTCGCTCCATGGGGTATTTGCCTTTGGAAAGAATGAATAAAAGCACAGTTGCTCCGACAGAAAATGATAAATCTTTCAGAGGGCAGCATATTCGTGGCTATGTGCATGATCAGGGTGCCGCAATGCAAGGCGGTGTGGCGGGCCATGCAGGCTTGTTTAGTAATGCTCAGGATTTAGCAGCCGTGATGCAAATGCTTATGAATGGCGGTGTTTATGGCGGCAAGAGATTGCTGACCGAAGAAACGATACAAATGTTTAACACCCGTTATTTCAAAGGGAATAGAAGAGGTTTGGGCTTCGATAAGCCTGCTTTTGCCAAAAACACAGGTTCGACCTGTCCTGAGGCGAGCGCCTCTAGTTTCGGTCATACCGGATTTACCGGTACAATTTGTTGGGCGGATCCTGAAACGGGCATAGTGTATGTTTTCTTGAGCAATCGAGTTAATCCTGATGCCGAGAATAAACTAATCCAGACAATGGACATCAGAACGAAGATCCAACATGAGATCTATTCGGTCCTCGGATTTGGTCAGAATTAATAACGAAATGTTTTCTTTTTTAGTTGACGTGAACTTCCGACCTTAGCCGGCGATTATATTATCATGTCAAAATTGCTAAAAATTGGAATAGTAGGGTATCCAACCTACGGAGGAAGCGGCGTTGTCGCAACTGAACTAGGTAAAGCTTTGGCTGAAAAAGGCCACGAGGTTCACTTTATTACCTACAGCCAACCAGTGAGACTTGGAGCGATGAGAAAGAATGTTAGGTATCACGAAGTAAACGTCAGCGATTATCCACTTTTTCTTTATCCCCCATACGAGCTTGTATTGGCTAGTAAAATGGTGGATGTTGTAAAATATGAGAAATTGGACCTGCTTCACGTTCACTATGCTATTCCCCATGCATCTGCTGCAATTACCGCAAAACAAGTTTTAGCGGAAGAAGGAATTCATCTTCCTGTAATTACAACTCTTCACGGAACCGATATTACTCTTCTTGGAAAAGACGCGTCTTTTGAACCCGTTATATCGTTTGCAATTAATAAAAGTGATGCTGTAACAGCTGTTTCGCAGAGTCTTCGACTGGATACGTATAAACTTTTTGGAATCAATCGCGAAATTGAAGTGATTGCCAACTTCATAAATACGGAGACGATGGCTTTCCCATTGCGCGATGAAATGCACAAGGAGTACGCGCCGAATGGAGAGAAAATATTGGTCCATATATCGAATTTTAGACCAGTGAAAAGGGTGTTGGATGTTGTAGAAATTTACTCTCGAATCAGAGAGGAAATTCCTTCTAAACTTATTATGGTAGGCGATGGTCCAGAGCGATCTAAAGCCGAGCAGATGAGCCGTGACAAAGGAATGTGTGACGATGTATTATTCCTTGGAAATGTAAAGAATCCCCTTGAAGCATTGTCTGTGGCAGATTTGTTTTTACTTCCATCCGAATCAGAAAGTTTTGGACTTGCTGCATTAGAGGCTATGGCCTGCGGCGTGCCAGTTATTTCTACAAATACAGGTGGCCTTCCGGAAGTGAACAGACATGGAGTTACCGGTATGATGAGCAATGTGGGGGATGTTGAAGACATGGCAAAAAATACACGCTATTTGCTAAGCGACGATATACGTTTAGAAAGATTTCGAGTTAAAGCGCGTGAGCGCGCATTAGAATTTAGTATTGAGAAAATTCTTCCTCAATATGAGAACCTTTACAATTCAGTGTTGAAATTAGTATGAACCAGACAGCACCTAAATTTATTGGAAAGAGAATTTCCACTGTTAGATCAAAAGAGGATGTTGTAATTACAATAACCCAGCAAGTTCAAAGATGGCAAGAGACATTGTTGCTCGTTTGGCTTATGGGGTGGACGTTTTGTGGTGTAGTATTTATAAAATATGCTATTCAAACTACAGTAACTAGTGATCGCATTTTCTTCATTGTATGTTCTGCTCTCTGGGCTTATT
>JBIIBU010000073.1:0-8244 GCA_044239235.1 Flavobacteriales bacterium | reverse complement strand
TTTCTTTGTGAAAATTTTAAAGGTGTTCTTTTGGCGAAAAGGTGGTCGAGAAATTATTCGCATCAGTAAGGGTAAAATGGAGCTTTACAATGCGTTTTGGAAAAAATCAAAACCAGAGGTTTTCCAGATTAAGCAAATTTTCAAATTGGGTTTGATTACTAGAGATCCTGGAAATTTCCTGGCATTTCTGGATGATAGTTTTTGGATAATAGGAGGCGAAAGAGTCGGATTTAATTACAATGGATCCAAAAGACGTTTGGGAAAACAATTAGATAGAAAGGATGCTGAATTGCTTATACGCGTTATTGAAAGTGCATTCAGAGAATTTGGAAAGGAATAAGATTTATTCGTTGTCCAAAAAGAAGTTCAAAGCCATTTCATACGACCAAAGTCCAAATCCACTAATGACGCCTACGCATGCAAAAGCAGTGAGGGATTGGTGTCTGAATTCTTCGCGAGCATGTATGTTGGATATGTGAACTTCGATAACAGGACTTTTAATTCCTGCGATTGCATCCCTTAGGGCAACACTTGTGTGGGAGTAGCCTCCAGGATTCAATATTATTCCATCATAGCTGAAGCCTACATCATGTAATTTATTGATTAATTCTCCTTCAACGTTACTTTGAAAGTAGTCGAGATGTATCTCTTCGTATGATTTTCTTATAGCTAAAAAGAAAGTTTCGAAATCCTTCTCACCGTAAATATTTGTTTCCCTTTTACCTAACAAATTCAGGTTTGGGCCATTGATGATTATAAAACGTTTGTTCATCAATTCGATTCGTTTTCCAAAGTTTCTTGAATCCACATTTGCTTGGTAATTGGTTTACCATTTTTGAAATAATAGATTCCTGTTTTAGATACAGACTTAAGGTATTTGTCCACTTTGTTGTCACGTTTTACAGTACGCTCGGTAATCATTTTATTGTTCAACTCGTACGATGTTTCGCTAACCCCTTCAGGAAGATCTTCCGTGCCTGGCGCAGCTTTCTCAGTTTGTTGTTGACCAGTGTTTACGTCGAAAAGTTCCTTACGCGTTTGATAACGATCTTCAGCAGCTTTAGCCTCCTTATCGATAGCCATCATTTCCACTTGTGCTTTCTTTTCGTTGATTTCAGAACGTTCTACAGAACTGTTATTTCGATTTGCATCACTGCTCATTGATTCAGAACTTTCTTTCTGAGCTTCGATTTTATTTACAGTGCCTTCAATTCGGACTTTAGCAGCGTCTTGTGAGTCATTTGATTTTGTCTCTGCATCTTTTTTCTTTTCTTCCATGGCAAGTTCGTTTTGCTCACGAACCTTTTCTCCATCGAAAGTCATGTTTGTTTGATCCTCCTTTTGCTGGTCAATTTTCATTGTAGCATCAGTGCGAAGAGTTGAATTGCGGCTTTCGTAGCTTTCTGTATTTTGCTGATAGGTCTCTTGCTTTTGCTCCATTTCTGTAATCAGCTTCTCTCTGTTTCGATCGTTGCCAGCAAGCGCTGCATCAGCTTCTTTTTTAGCAGCAACTTCTTCTTGAGACTTTTCGTTTCTCGTTTCAGCGCGTTGTGCAAAGTCCTTCTCGTTATTCTCGACTTCTTCTTTCTTTCTCTCGTTGTCACCAGCGTTACGAATGGCATAGCTGTTACCGCGATTGTTGATGTCGGTTAGTTCTTCTTTTTTCGCTGTAATAATTTCTTCTTGTTCTTTCAAGCGTTCATCTGCGCGTGGATCTACTTTCTCAAGTTCTTTCTTCTTATCATTCGCTTGAATTTCGCTCAGTATGATTCGCTCATTCGACTTGTCTTTTTGTGAAGCCGAGAACTTTTCGTTGTTTTCTGCTTTAGTTCGAACTTCTGCATACTTAAGAGAGTCTTGCCAAGCGCGAGATTGACGATAGTATCTTTCAACTTCATCTTCTCGAGCTCTATCTGCTTCGTTTATAAATCCGTTTTTTTCATTCTTTTTAAGCAATTCTGCTTTGGCTGCAGCTTCAGCGTCTTCTTGTTCTTTTTGTCTGCGCAGGCGAGCCTCTTCAGCAAGTCTTTCTTGCTCAGCTTTATCTGCTGCCAATTGAGCTTCTTTCAATTTAGCTTCCTCTTCTCTTTTTCGAGCAGCCTCAGCCAGCGTGTCGTTATTGTTTTTCTCTTCTGCAGCTAGAATTGCATCGATAGAAGTAATACGAGCGTGAGGATATTGCGCTTCTTTTACAGCGAGAGCCTCTTGGTATTTACCCTTTGATTCTGCCCATTTCTTTTCTGTATAAAGCTTGTCGGCTTGTCCAACTAGTTCGTTGAATTTTCTTTCAATTTCTTCTTTCTCTTTGTTAGCAAGAGCATCAGCCTCGTTTTTCGACTTGTCTTTTTCGCGTTGAGCCAAGATATCTTCAATCTCCTTGATTCGATCTTTTGGCTGTTGCTCTTCTGGTTTGAGGTCCCTCGCTTCTTTGTAATTGCCTAAAGCAGCATCTAACTTGTCTTCGCCCTTGTTCTTAGCTCCTAGAGCCATCAGATCATTGTAACGCTGTTCAATTTGTTTCTTTTTAGCCTCATCTGCAAGCATTGCATCTAGAGCGGCTTGTGCTTTTACGATTTGATCTTTTGGCTCTGAAATCGAAGGGAACAAGACAGAAGCAGCGCGGTATTTATCAATACTAAGCGCGTAATCTTTACTGTTGAATAATTTGTTGGCTTCTGTCATCAAGGCATCGTATTCGCCCTGTTTCTCTGCATTGGCCATTAATTGCTCAATCTCGTAAAGTTTTTCTTTAGGAAGTTTTTCTTTTGGCTTTAAATCTCTCGCCTCTGTGTATTTTTTCTTTGCATCATCCCACTTCTTCGACTTGATTGCTGCCTCACCTTCAACAAGAAGTTTGTCGTATTTTGCATTATTGGCAGCCAAAGCTAGTTCAGCGTCATACGCAGCTTTAGCTGCATCGTATTTTTGTTTGGCCGGAAGATCTTGTGGGAAAATTTTCAATGCTTCAGAAAATTTATCCATCGCATCCTTATACTTCTTTTCAATCATACGCTGATCACCTTCTTTGATCAGATTGTTGAAGTCCTCTATCATCTTATCCTTGCCATCTTCTAGAGATTTCAAGCGTTTTAACTCAGTCTCAATTTTCGCCTTCATGTTGTTTGCATAAGGCTCATCATATTCCATTGAATTTGTCTGCGGAGAAAATGCAACTTTTCCCACAGGTTCTTTCATAATGTCAGTATTAAACCCCTCTTGCATGTGAAAAAGCATACCCGGTAAATCCATTTGGAATCCACCGGCCTTATCTTCTTCAGGTATATTTCTCGTGTCAATGCGGACAATTTTTTGAACGTAATCAACCCTAGAAAACTTGATGTCGTAGTTATAACCCAAATCCAGTCTAAACTCATATTTACCGCTTCCACCTGTGTCGTAAACATCGAATTGCTGACCATTTCTGAAAACGGTCACTTGACAATTGTCTAGTTTTTTTTGCGTCTCTGAATCCTTTAGGGCGCCACGGAGCAATAGTTGGTCCTGTCCGAAAACGCTTTGAATCAGGGTGGTAGCTATGATGAGTAAAATGAGTCGTACTGAAAGCTTCATGCTTCTGTTTGGGTTTTTCCTTCCAACCTCAAATATAATCCGAAATCGGTACCTTTATCTACGTGTAAACGTAAAATTATCAAATTAGTTCACCTTGATGGAAGTTGGTTGAAAGTGTTTGGTAGTTAGTGTTTTAGGTGTTTGTTTTTTCTTGACTTTCTTCAATTAATATATCAAAGAATTTTGTTAATGTTGAAAAAGCCGAAAGCCCATTTCATTTTTATTCCCAAGTTTTTGATGAATTGTTGCAATATTAAAGGGTGAGTTATTTTCCTGTTCGGGAGTTTACGTAGCTTTATCAAATGATATTTCGTGTTTTTAATTGTTCGACTCTATGAGATTTAGTTACTGGGAAGCCGCTTCTTTTTTAAGCAATATCGACGATCTCGTTATCGGAGGCGGAATTGTTGGGATTTCAGCGGCATTAGAATTAAAAAAAAATAATCCAGAAAGAAATGTAGTAGTCGTTGAACGAGATCCTTTCTCTGCTGGCGCAAGCACCAAAAATGCGGGTTTCGCTTGCTTTGGTAGCGCGAGTGAACTTATCGACGATCTTGAGTCAATGCCCGAAGAAGAAGTTTTCAATTTAGTGAAACGACGTTATTCAGGATTGCTTAATCTTCAAAATCTCTTAGGAAAAGAATCAATAGATTATCTGCCTTGCGGAGGAATCGAACTTTTTAGAAATGGGGATGAAGAATTGTTTGATCAATGTCTGAGTAAACTGGATTATTTGAATGATCAATTAGAAAAAACGCTAGGCTTCAGACCTTACTCTAAAATGGATGTTTTGCCAAATTTTGAAGGCAATACAAAATTCATTGGTGGTATTTTCAATAGTCATGAAGGCTCCATTAATGCTGGGAAAATGATGAGTGCTTTAATTGCTAAAGCACAATCAGTAGGTGTTAGATTTATCAATGGTTTAAATATTCTTAATGTAACTCAAAAGATCAATTCGGTCGCTGTGGATTGGGAAGGATATACCAATGAAGTAGAAAGAGTTTTTGTTTGCGTGAATGGTTTTGCACGAACGCTTATGCCAGAGCTTGACGTAAGACCTGCTCGAAATCAAGTGGTCGTAACCTCGGAGCTTACTACACCAATTCCGGCCGGTACTTTTCACGTAGATAAAGGCTACATATATTTTCGGCCAATCGAAAATAGACTGCTTATTGGAGGATTCCGAAATACAGATTTGATAAATGAAGAAACAGCCGAGTTTGGATTAACTGAAACTGTTCAAAATAACATCAAACAATTTATCGACGATTATTTATTGCCAGCTTCCTCTTATTCGCTCGAGTATAAGTGGTCGGGTATTCTTGGACTGGGACCCACGAAAACGACCATCGTAAAAAAGCACTCCAACAATATTTTTATTGGAGTACGGATGGGCGGAATGGGTGTTGCTATAGGAACGCTCGTTGGAAAAGAGTTGGCTGAATTAGCCGCGGTGTAGCATTTGTTTTGCTGCGATTTTTAAAGCTATTTTCTCTCCGTCAATTGCAGCGCTTACAATACCTCCAGCATAACCAGCACCTTCACCACAGGGATAAAAACCTGTGATGTTTTCATGCTCTAACGTTTCTGGATTTCTTGGAATCCGAATAGGCGAGGAGGTGCGCGATTCTGTTGCCACTATTATTCCATCTGGGTGTAAATACCCTTTGATTTTTTTTCCAAAAGCTTTGAAACCTTGCTTCAATGTTGCGGCAATAAAGTCTGGTAAGATTTCATGCAAATTCACACTTACAATTCCAGGTTGGTAAGAGCAATCAGGTAAGTCTTTCGAAGTTTTATTGGAGATAAAATCAGCGATACGCTGCGCTGGAGCTACTTGTGTTTTCCCACCTGCTTCCCAACATTTTTGTTCTACTGATTTTTGAAATTCCAATCCAGCTAATGGTCCGAATTCATGAAAGGAAGGAATATCTTTCCATTCCACGCTAACCACGATTCCTGAATTTGCCCAAGGATTATTGCGTTTGCTTGGCGACCAACCATTTGTAACGATTTCACCTTCTGCTGTCGCGCAAGGCGCTATTATCCCTCCAGGGCACATGCAGAAAGAGTAAACCGCTTTATTGTTGATTTGCTCAACCAAACTATACGTTGCTGGTGGAAGGAATTCCCCTCGATCTTCACAGTGATATTGTATCTGATCGATGATGTGTTGTGGATGCTCTGCTCTTACGCCAAGGGCGAAAGGTTTGAACTCAATATTGATTTTTTTCTTGTGGAGCAAATAGAAAATATCTCTTGCACTATGCCCTGTGGCAAGGATAACAGACTCACCAGTTATGTTTTGGCCATCAGCACAAACAACGCCAGTGCAATTGTTTTTAGAGTCAATTATAAAGTCAACCACTTTGTGATTGAAAAGCACCTGTCCCCCACATTCGATAATTTTTTCTCGCATGGAGGCAATGATTTTTGGAAGCTTATTTGTTCCAATGTGAGGATGAGCTTCTGTAAGGATAACGGGGTCAGCGCCAAAGTGAACAAGCGTTTCGAGAATAGAAGCAACATCGCCACGTTTCGTGCTGCGAGTGTATAATTTTCCATCTGAATAGGTGCCTGCTCCTCCTTCACCAAAACAATAGTTGGATTCAGGATTTACAATATGTTCTTTATTAATAGCTGCAAGATCTCTTCTGCGCGCTTGTACGTCTTTTCCTCTTTCTACAATTACAGGACAAAGATTGTTTTCAATCAACTTGAGAGCTGCGAAAAGTCCAGCAGGTCCAGCGCCAACAATTACCACTTTAGGCTTATCACCAACATTATGATAAATTTTCTCTTGAATCGGAGGTGGGATATCTTCCCCTGCAGCGAAAACCTCGACGCGCAAATTTATTTTCACTTGACGTTGACGTGCATCAATTGATTTTCGAAGAATGCGGATAAGATCATTTTCACCAACCTCAGAGTCGGTGGCTTGAATTTTTTCTAAGATAACGTTGCGGTCTTCCGATTCATCAGGAAGCACAACAATGGAGAATTGTTTAGGCATAGCAGTCGGTCTATTCAACCAAAAATTTGTTCCCTGCAAAGAAAAGCATAAAAGGGGAATGAAATAAAAACGAAATCTTTACTTTCGATGCGGATTCACTGCAAACGCGATATTATAATGAAAATGTACCGAATGAATTTGAGAAGAGTGCTTGCTTTCTCATGCATATACATATTTTGCTTTAGCTCATCTGCTCAAGAACTGAATGAAGGAATAGATATAAATTCAGGATACAGGACTTGGAAACCAAATGCACTTTATGTTCAGTTCGGTGGAGTGGAGGGAGGTAGGTACACAAACGATTTCAATTTGATTGAGAGATTCATCGATATTAGAAATATGCCCGGAGTTCGAGAAAACGATTTTTACAACATGGATTACTATTCTGTTGGAATGGGTTCTGGCATGCAAGTGATGATTTCGCATCCCTCTAAGAAAGTACAGGTTGCTCGTGATGCATTTGATTGGCGCTATGGTTTTTTCTTTGGTGAACAGCAATTGGCTTATGCGGCATTTAATGACCAAATCACTTTTGCGTTTGATACTTTAACCTCAGGCTCAACGGGGCAGACGTTTGCAATTGACTCTGTGATTGCTCGAAATTGGAATGTGTCTGTGAATAATAGAATGATTGGATTAAAGACGGAATATATTGGTCGTTTTTTAACGAAGAGAAGAGCTGAATTTTATCTAGGAATAGGGGTTAGCGCGGCTATTTTGACCAGCGCTATTACGGAATTTGAATATTCGGAATCCTATTATACGGAGATTCGTGATGCTGGTATTTTTGATGAATATGATTTGGAGAGGAAGGAAAATATCTATTATTCTTATCGTCGAGCAAATGGCAATGGCTGGCTCGCGAGTTTGAATATTCCCGCGGGTGTGAGTATTAATTTGGGCAAGAAAAGAGAGTTTTGGAAGAAGTTATACTTGAACTTTGAGGCAGCCCCGTCTATCACCTTGTTGAGCACTCCGGAAGGAGGAACGACAGTAAGTTCAGGATTCAATTTTGTATCAGGTTTAAGAATTAACCTATAATAAAAAACCCCGCGAGTTGCGGGGTTTTTTCTTGAGTGTTTTTAAGCCACTGCTTTCGCTTTCGGCTTAGGACCTCTTTTTCCTTTTGTCTTTTGAACAGCTACTTTGGGAGCAGTTGATTGTTCAGTTTTTGGGCCTGGTTTTTTCGAGCCAGGTTTGTTTGTACTACCTTTCGGTCTCCCTCGCTTGCCCTTGGCAATTTTACTTGCCTTAGAGCCTTTCCCAAGGGTCGAAATGATGCTGTCCGCTTTGGTTGTAACCTTAGCTTTGCGGCCTCGAGTACTAGATGCTTCTGCTATAAGATTGGCCGCATGAACGAGTGTTTTCAACTCTGATTCTAATTTGCCAATTTCACGCTTCAGCTCGTCTAAAATTTTAGATGCCATAACGTTGTGGTTAATATATTATGAGACAAATGTAATTTGATTTGTGAGAATAAAAGCAATCTGCTACTACTTTCGCAGAATAATAAGAATTTTAAAGATGTCGATCATCAAAAAACCACAGATAAAATTTAAGAAATCAGGGCTAAACAATGATGAGTTAATCACATTGTATAAAGCTATTTTAAAACCACGCTTGATTGAAGAAAAAATGTTGAGTCAGTTGCGACTTGG
>JBIIBU010000298.1:0-2819 GCA_044239235.1 Flavobacteriales bacterium | reverse complement strand
AGAATATCAAATCCTTTCGCCAGAGTCAATTCTGCTTGATCTTTCTTCGTCACCACAAATCGATGATGTGCCAGGATTAATCAACATAAATGCAGCTGGGGGTACTGGAAATCTCGAGTACTTCTTGAATGGAGAAAGCATCGGGAATAGCAGTTCAATCGAAGCTCTCACTGGTACATACACCATTACTGTCGTTGATGAAAATGGATGCTCACTTTCTGAAGATATCGAGGTTGGATTTGAAGTTTCTGTGAATGAAATAGAAAATCAAATTATACTCTATCCTAATCCAGCGTCTAATGAATTCACATTAGAGTTTGCAAGTTCAGAAGTTTCGAAAGAACTTTTTGTATACTCGGCGCAAGGCAAGTTGGTTTATTTCAAAAAAATAAATTCCTTCAAAACCATGGTTGATGCTTCAAATTGGTCTGAAGGAATTTACTTATTGAAAATTGGCGATGAGCAAAAAATGCTCATCAAACAGTAGAATTATTCTTTAATAATCTTTGCTAATTGTCCCTTGGTGTTACTTATAAAGTATAAGCCAGCAGCCCAATTGCTAGTGTCAATCGTTTTTACTTTAGTGTAATTAGAAATGAATTGACCATTTGCTGAGTACACAACGACGTCTGATACACCCGAAAAGTACAACGTAGAAACCACAGGATTAGGATAAACGGAAAGGCTGAAGTTATTTGCAGTTTCTTCTTTCACATTTACCAACGCGCCATTATTTGATGCTTCAGGAGTAGTGTCCACAAAAGTTACCCATTGACTAGCGCCATCTGTAATTCTGCCGTAAGAAGAATCGGCATTCATAGAAACCCATGAGATTTCGTCAACCAATGTAATTCCATCAGGTGACGTAAAACGCAATGATTCATCATTATTTTTTAATCTGAAACTGGCGTGCCTAATTCCCTGTCCCAAATCCTCATCTGCCCAAAAAAGCATCCATCCATTTGCAGGAACTGTTACACTATCAATATCATAGTTAGGAACTTGCCACTTGCGTGGATTTTCGGGATTATCAGAGAAATAATAACCTGCTAAACTTACTGCGGTAGAATTAGGATTGTATACTTCAAACCAATCCTCAAATTGAAGCGCGTAATCCGTAGTGTCAGACAAGTTAATGGTAAGAACCTCATTTATGAATAGTGTAGGTGGTGTTATAATAACTAGAGAATTTGTTACTTCATATGTTGGTTGAGGGAAATCTATTGTGGCTGTTGCGCCATCACTTTGTCTACCCCAGCTGTGATCAGCATCGACAGCTGTATAATTGAAAGAATCAACTGTAGAGTTGTCAATTGCTTTAAGCGTTAGGGTTTCAGAAACATTTGTCAATGCGAATGATGCATGATTAGTGCCGTCTGCAATTTCTCCATCAGCCCAAAAAAGTTTGAATCCACCGGCAGGCACAACAGTTCTTACCGGATCAGCGGTAGGAAAAGCCCAAGTACTTCCATCTGATAAACTAATAGAATAACCAGCGAGATTGACTTGAAAACCATTTGGATTATAGATTTCAAACCAAGAATCATATTCATTTTGTAAATCCTTCCATGTAGAAACGTTGTTTGCTTGAACCTCGTTAATAAACAATAACTCTGGATCTTGAATAAGTTCAGCGTTATCGGCATTATAGGTGACATTATTGAAATATTGCCATGTTGCCGCTCCATCTGTAGTTCTTCCATAGCTCACATCTGTCGCCATTGCCGGAAAGGTTATTTGGTCGATAATCGTAATGCCATCTGCAGCGACTAGCAAAAGTGTTTCGCCATCAGGATTTAGACTAAAGTCTACATGATCTTCCCCCTGTTCTGGGTCTTTATCCAACCACAAAATGATATGACTGTTGGGAAGAACTGTAGTAACTCCTGCATTGGTCGCTGGAATTTGCCATTTAATTAAATCCAATGGATCATCTGAAATGTAATAGCCAGCAAGATTAGTTATCCCTCCGGTATTATAAATTTCAACCCAATCTTCTCTTTGAAAAAAGTCATCCATCTGACCAACTCCATTATCAGCAATGATTTCATTGATAAAGAGATTTTGTGAAAAGCTATTAAGAGAAAATAAGCTTAATATTAAAATAACAAATGATTTCATGGGACTAATTTACAGTTAACCACTAAAAAACCCCAAAGGAATTTTCCTATGGGGTTAATTTTATGACTAAAATGCTTGAAAATTATCGAATTATCAAAATAGTTGCAGAATTTGAATTTCCGTCTGAAATGTGATAAACACCACTTTCCAATTCTTCCAAATCAATATTTAAGCTCTTCTTTCCATTAGTTTGCAAAGTATTAATCAATTGCCCCATATTGTTATGTATGAATAACAAATGATCTCCTTTAAGACCACTTATCGTGAAATTACCTGTGTTGGGATTTGGGTAAACAGAAAAAACCGATGATGCTAAATCGGTTATTGAAGCTTCGCAATCCGAACATGATGAAAAGCACACATAGGAGAGTTCTATATCAACGTTATCAGTTACAATAGAGCGATTATAGCCTCCAAATCCATCAGAAACACCACATTCGAATGGAACCAATTCAGTATAAATCCAATCATTTCCATTTAAAAACTTATAAGTAACAGAAGTGTTTTCTGTAACAGATGTAGTGTATGTGTATAGGCCGCTTCCTTGAGAAATCATTTGCGATGCGGTTGGCGAGAAATCATTGAAGCTTCCTGCCACAAAAATTCCAGCAGTGTTCTCTATTTCGTTGCTCATATTTACTTTGAATGTCACTTCAACCATTGGCACAACCACGCAAGCAGCGCAACTTCCAAAGCAA
>JBIIBU010000294.1:0-2852 GCA_044239235.1 Flavobacteriales bacterium | reverse complement strand
CCGGTGCGACCTACTTGATAGGTTATTTTTTGAAGACGAGTAGAAACAGTTTCTGCTTTGAATTTATATGCAATGGCCCAACGTGGACTCTTTGCAGTCATACCTAATTCATCCCAAAGAGAGAATTTATTTACTTTAATGACGATGCCATCGATTTCAAATGGCAGGTTGAATCTTTCTTTATCCCAGTATTCAATGAACGACATGATGCCGTCGATTGAATTGGTTTTTTCAATCATTCTTTTTTGCGGATTAGGAACTTTGAATCCCCATGTAGATGCGTGTTCGACGCTATTAAAATGATCAGCAAATGGAAGTCCTTCACCTAGTACAAAATACAAATAGCAATCTAGACGGCGTTTTGCAACCTCACCGCTATCTTGCTGCTTAAGCGTGCCAGCGGCAGTATTACGAGGATTGGCATAAAGTTCTTCGCCATTCTCAAGTCTGTCTTCATTGAGTTTATCGAAGACCTCTCGTGGAAGAAAAATCTCTCCTCTAATTTCAAAAGAAGGAGGGAAGTCACCTTTCAAAGAAAGTGGAATGCTTCGAATAGTTCGAATATTGGAAGAAACATCTTCACCTACATTTCCATCTCCTCGCGTTATTCCTTTTACAAATTTTCCATTTTCATAATGAAGAGAAATAGCGACACCATCGTATTTCAATTCCATCACATATTCAATATCTGTATCGGCTTCTTTGTGCAGACGCTCTTCCCATTCTGTGATTTCTTCTCGATTGTATGTATTCGAAAGAGAGAGCATTGGACGCTTGTGCGTGACCTTTTCGAACTTATCTGTAATGTCGCCGCCAACTCTTTTTGTTGGTGAATTGATATCAGCGAATTGAGGAAATTCTTTTTCAAGATTTTCCAGTTCTTTAAGGAGCATGTCAAATTCTTGGTCTGAAATGACCGGGGAATTTTCTACATAGTAAAGATGATTGTGATGATTGAGCGAAGCAGTTAATTCTGCAATACGTTCTTTTGCAATATCAATAGGTGTGCTTGATGTCATGATCCCAAATGCTCTTAATGAGTTTGCCAAACTTAATACGAACTCTGAGAATAGCAACAGGTGCGTTGTAGATTGGTTTGACTTCTTGCGGGATGGGGTTCATGCGTCGATAACCAATTCCAACACCGGCATCTATCCACCAGTTGATGTGATAGTAGGCGGTAGAACTTATTTCAAATAGCCTAACATCTTTCTCAGGGAAAGATTGTCGAGAAGGAGCTCCTAGCAAAAGGTAGTCTCCTTTTATTTTTCCACGACCAATATGAAAGGCAGATGAAACTTCCCATTTCTTATTAAAGAAAAGAACTCGCTCGTAGTAAAATGTATTGTATCTCAAAGTGAATGAGGCCTCGGTGATAGCAGAGTTGACTTCATCTAAAGAAAAAGTGTTGATTTTGTCACCCATTCCATAAAATCCGATTCCAAAACGATGCACTCTTCTGTATTCCATTCCGATGCGAATGCCACCAATTCTGGCGGTGGTATTGCTAATAATGGATTGACGAGCATCGAGTGAGAAATCGAATTTCCATTTTTTGAAATTACCATCCAAGGGCTTGTAACCGGTGACAATCCAGACGGTGTCGCGATAATCACGATCTCTGCCGAAAAGACTTCCTTGAACAGTTTTTGGTTTCCAATCGGAAATAATATCTGTTTTTTGACCTGCGGCAGTCATGCAGGCAAAAAGTAACAAAAGAGATATGAGGTAACTGTATTTCAATTCGCGGCAAAAATAAGTCACTTCTGAGATAATAAAGCTATTTTAGAACATCTTGGCTTTTTTGAAACTAGTTGAATGGATAACCCGGTATTTTCACCACCTTTGACGGAAATTAAATATTCAATCATTGGATTTCAGAGAATTAGGATTAGCGGAGGAGGTTTTGGAAGGTATTTCTTCTATGAATTTTACTCAACCAACGCCCATTCAGGCGGAGAGTATACCTCATATTTTAGCTGGTAAAGACATTATCGGCATCGCGCAAACAGGCACAGGAAAGACGGCAGCATTCGTTCTGCCCATCATCAATCAGATTATCAAGTCAGGTGAGCATGGCAAGACCAAAGCTCTTATAGTGGTTCCAACTCGTGAATTGGCCCTTCAAATCGATCAGGCAGTAGAAGCATATTCATATTTCACGGGTGTAAGTTCTGTTGCTATTTATGGTGGCGGAGATGGCAAGGTTTTCAATAATGAAAAGCGTGCGATTACCACGGGAGTAGATATTATCATTGCCACTCCCGGTCGACTTATTTCTCACATGAATGTGGGCTATGTTGACTTTAGTGAATTAAAGTACTTTGTTTTGGATGAAGCAGACCGCATGTTGGACATGGGATTTGCTCCAGATCTTAACAGAATTATTCGTGTTTTAAATCCAGCTAGACAAAGTCTATTGTTTTCAGCGACTATGCCAGAATCTGTTTTCAGAATGGCGAAGTCTATTTTGAATGATCCGATTACAATCAATATCGCACTAAGCAAACCTGCAGAGGGCGTAACTCAAGGTGCTTTTGTAGTTTACGAAGAACAAAAGATGCCCGTGATTATCGGACTTTTAGTAGAGCGAAAAGATATTTGCACCATTGTATTTAGCAGCACTAAACAAACCGTTGCGAATTTGTACCGTGCATTAAAATCGAAAGGTCTTAATGTGGGAATGATCAGCAGTGATTTAGAGCAAGCAGAGCGCGAGCAAGTGATGTTGGATTTTAGAAGTAGAAAAATAAATATCCTTGTTGCAACAGACGTTGTGAGCAGAGGTATTGATATTGATATCATCGACTGCGTAATCAATTACGACGTTCCTGGTGATGCGGAGGACTATG
>JBIIBU010000293.1:0-2865 GCA_044239235.1 Flavobacteriales bacterium | reverse complement strand
CATAGCGAAGCGAATCCATCAGCGGCGCTTCGAGCCTCTACGGCGTAGCTCCTTCATAATAAGCGCCAACTCCCTTCCCGTTTGACCTTTCACACTTGTGTTTTCTTTTGCTCTTCTAATGAGGTAGGGAATTACCTCTTTGATTGGACCGTAGGGAACGTATTTCGCTACGTTGTAATTCGCGTGGGCTAGGTTGAAACTGATGTGATCGCTCATGCCGTAGAGTTGAGCGAAGAACACACGCTTGTCGTTTCTTGCTATGTCTTTTTTGTCTAATAATAAAGCCAATTTCTCACTGCTTGTTTCATTGTGCGAACCACAGCAAATAGCAATGTCATTGATATTTTCTACGCAGTATTCCACCGCTGCGTCGAAGTCTTTATCACATGCTTCTTTGTTCGGTTGAATCGGATCGCGGTAGCCTTTCTCTATTGCACGCGCTCTCTCTTTTTCCATGTATGCACCGCGCACCAATTTGAATCCAAGCTTGTATCCATTTTGCTTCGCGTGTGCGTGACTATCCTTCAAGAATTGAAGACGATCGTGACGATACAATTGAATGGTGTTGTACACAATGAAATCTATCTTGTTGTACTTCTCCATCATCTCATTCGCCAAGCTATCGATTGCATCTTGAATCCAACTGTCTTCAGCATCAATGAAAATTGGTGTGCCTGTTTCGTATGCTAGTTTGCAAATCATATCTACACGCCCGCAAACACGCTGCCATTCGGCGATTTCCGCTTCAGTGAGAATATCTTTTGCATTTACTTTTTCCAATAATTCAAAACGCGCAACGCCTGTCACCTTAAATACACTGAATGGAATATGCGTATTGTTATTCGCTGTGCGAATGGTGCGCAAAGTTTCCTCAGCTGTTGCATCAAAATCTTTTTCGCTGTCTTTGCCTTCCACTGAATAATCGAGGATGGTTCCGATGCGACCTTTTTCAAGAATCTTTGTTGCTCGTTCACACTCTTGAATGTCTTCGCCGCCACAGAACTGTTTGAAGATATTCGACTTAATTGCCCAGCCGATTGGTATGTGAAGTTTGAGCGCAGTGTTGGTTAAGAAATCGCCAACTTTCACTAGACTCGGATTACCAATCAATTTGAAAAGGTAGTAAGCCTTTTTCAGATCGCGGTCTGATTTTCCACTGAATGCAATTTCAGTATTCTCAAAAGAGACTTTGGGCTGTGGTTCCATGTGGCAAATATAGGAGCAGTCCTTTTGAATTTATTTCATACTTTCACGGCTCAATAAAAAAAGCCTTGGCCAAAAGACTAACCATTATTGTAATGCTTCTGTGCTCGCTTGCGGCGACATCACAGACCTTTGAAGGGGCGCGCGCTTCAGGACTTGCGGGAACAACCGTGACGCTTGGAGACGTGTGGTCGACCTTTCACAATCAAGCGGGACTGACAGATATCACCGGATTTCAAGCAGGCGTTTATTACATGAATCGTTTCGCTGTTAAGGAATTGGGCGATAAAGGACTTAGCGTTGCCGGCAAATTGGGCAATGGTGTTATTGCTGGTTCGTATCAAAGTTTTGGATTCTCCGATTTCAGTCAGTCAAAATCAGGTTTGGCTTATGCACTTCCGTTGAATGATAAATTCTCCATTGGTGTTCAAATCAATTTCCATAATACCCGCATCGCTGAATATGGCTCTAGCAGCGCTTTTTCAGTGGAAGGTGGTTTTATTTACAAGCTGAATAATAAACTCATCTTAGCTGCTCACGTCGAAAACCCTACGCGTGCAAAACAAGCGGAATATCGAGATACTCGCTACCCTTCAATTATTCGCGCTGGTGCAACGTATATTTTTTCGAATAAAGTTTCTTTGATTGGACAAGTGCAACAAGACACTGAGCAAAAAGTAATTGGCAGCGGTGCGTTGGAATATAACATTCTCGAAACCATTGTTATTCGTGCTGGGGTGTCTTCTAATCCCACACTTACTGCATTTGGTTTTGGTTATAAATCAAAATATTTCAGAGCAGATATTGCCACATCGTATCATTCTGTTCTCGGATTTTCTCCACAGCTTTCACTAGTGTATGCACTCAATGGATTTTAAAAATGAGTGTAATTTTTTCAAATAAAAACGCTTACAAATCTCTACTACTTTTTGTAGTGATGATATTTTTCTATTTGAATGGAAATGCACAAGGCGAGCAAGATTTTATCAAGCAAAGCATCATAGAGCAGCGTATCGAAGCTATTGCTTCTTCTATGGATGAAACTACCGAAGTCGATTACACGACATTGTTCGAAGACCTGAGTTTTTTCTACGAGCATCCGCTGGATTTGAATAAAGCAACAGTAGAGCAATTGCAAGACCTCTACCTTCTGAATGACCTTCAAATACTAGCTCTTCAACAGCACATTGAAACCTACGGTGCGCTAAAAAGTATTTATGAATTGCAAGCTGTTCGACTATTCGACATGAATACCATTCGCATGATTCAGCCATTTGTGAGTCTTGCTTCTCCGGGATTGCTTTCTGATTTTACTTGGAAAAATTTCATGAAAGAGGGGCGAAGCGATTTGTTTCTGCGCTACCGTCGAACAGTCCAGGAGCAAGCCGGTTATATTCCTGATTTAGAGAATCAAGAACCAGCGAAATTTTTAGGTTCACCTGATTACATGTTTACCCGTTATCGTTTCACTTATCGACAAAATGTATCGATTGGTTTGACGATGGAAAAAGATGCTGGAGAGCAATTGAGTAGAGGTCCTGACTTTGCGAGTGCGCATTTATTTATTCGAAATACGGGATGGCTCAAAACCGTTGCCGTGGGGGACTTTCAAGCGCAGTTTGGTCAAGGACTCACTTTTTGGAGCGGACTTGGATTTGGTAA
>JBIIBU010000292.1:0-2869 GCA_044239235.1 Flavobacteriales bacterium | reverse complement strand
CGAAAGGTGCAGACCACGTGTTAGTAATTTGTCGAAATCTTGTTGGTTGTGCACCAAAGCAGCGCCACTACCTCCGAGGGTGTAGGATGGACGAATGCAAAGCGGAAAACCATATTCTTGCGCGATCTCTTTTCCTTCCAAGAAGCTCTTGGCAGTAGTCTGAGGTGCCATTGGGATATCGATTTCTTTCATCAATTCGCGGAAGGCTTCGCGATTTTCTGTGATTTCGATAGCTTGAATATCAACACCGACCATGCGCACACCGTATTGCTCCCACATGCCCATTTCTTGGCATTGAATAGCGAGGTTCAGCGCTGTTTGTCCACCCATTGTTGGGAGAACCGCGTCGATCTTATGTTTTTGAAGAATAGTCTCTATTGATGCCGTTTCGAGAGGAAGTAGGTATATGTTGTCCGCTACTACCTTGTCTGTCATGATGGTAGCTGGATTGGAGTTGATAAGAGTAACTTCGATACCTTCTTCTCTAAGAGAACGTGCTGCTTGTGAACCTGAATAGTCGAATTCGCACGCTTGACCTATCACGATGGGACCAGAACCGATGATGAGTACTGATCGAATGCTTGTGTCTTTGGGCATTTTTTTTTTATCCGCCTGGAACGCATCATTTTGATACGCCTGGCAGTGGGTAAGATAGCCGATAAATTCGCCGCGAAAATAGGCTAATCTTTTTTAAAAACAAGGGAAGTGGGAAAATGGGGAAATGAGAAAATGGGGAAATGGGAAAATGGGGAAATGGGAAAATGGGGAAATGAGAAAATGGGGAAATTTGATTCTAAAGAATTAGGCCGATGCCTATAATGCCTATGATTGTGGTGGTTTTGACTTGGTAGGTGAGGGGAACCTCGACTTTATTTTCATAGATATCGGTGATCACTTCTGTTCCTGTGCCTTTAGCCGTGAATTGACCCATTTCTATTCGCGCTGAAACGTACATTGCACGAAAGCCACTTTCAGACTTTTCAACCGCTAATTTTTTTATTCCAATCCCGGCAAACCAGCCGCGTCCCGCCGCTTTTGGCATCAAAAATTCATGTACATAAAATTGATTGGAATTTGGATCTTTAAATGCATATAGACCAGAAGATGGTAAGTATCTCGATCTTAGATATCCAACGTAGCTTTCCAAATAGAGCGAATCATGAATGGGGTGTTGGTATCCAATTCCCAATTTTAAATTCGTACTACTAGAGTTTTGAGTTGATTCGTCTATTGTGGAATATCCATATTTGGATTGGCGTGATACTGCAAAATTAGGATTCGCCAATTGTAATGTTTCAATTGATTTTGCTCTCGAAAATTTGTATCCTATTCCGTCTATATTGAAAGAGATGAAATACCGTTTTGCGAAAATTAGTCGTGTATTCAGATATTCATAAACACCACATCTTTTTTTGGAGTTTTCGAGCAGATGTGAAAGAGCTGGAGTTGCACTTTTTGAATTTGCATAACCTCCCCCAAAAGTGAAAGGCGGTGCAATTTCAAAAGCTACTAATCGATTAGAATATTGAGCCGATACTTGATTGGCGAAGAGCAAGAACAACATGATTAGTATTTTCTTCATGGCACCAGATTCAATGTGATAGTGGAATCAATATGCACGGTGCCGTCGGTTAATTCGATGCGCGCGAAAAACTTGCGATTTGAATTATTATTTGGTCTTTTTGTCAAGAGAAAATCAGCATGTTTTGGAAAGTTCTGCTTCTCATAGTCGGGCATGTGTTTCGCTGTAATGTAGGGCGGGAGAGTATCGTTTAACACACCCTCGACTTGTGTGTAATCACCGGGGAAATAATAGAAGTATTCATTCAAAGAAGAGCCAGCAGGATGTGAAGAATCAAATTCTATATTGCTGTAAATTTTCAATTTCTTGATAGAATTATCGCATGTAACACCGCTTTCGTAATAGTCGAAATACCGACCCTTACGTTTAGTTTCTTCACTCATTAAATCGAATCGCAGTCCGAATACATCGACATCGCAAGATTCTCCAATGAGCACTTGCGGCTCGGCAGTGGCCGATTGAATTGGAAGTAAGTCGAGTCCATTAATACGATAACGAACATACTGATCGCCCTCGCAACTAATTAAGAGTATTGTAAAGAGTATCCAAAGTCTGTTCATGGCTGTTGGCTTTTAACTGTTGGTTTGACAAATTTAGTCATTTGACTATTCACGAATGATCAGTCCTCTTGAGATTTCTGCCCCTTCGTGTATTTGTGAAATAAGGAGTGCTTTCGAGTGTATGGCCTCGGAAATCAGCTCGTTTCCGTTCAATACAGGCAGCTTGTTGTTTTCGTGGTGGTAACCGCTTATCCAATGTGTCTTGGGTAAAATAACCCATTGTTGAGGGGAATTTCTGAATGTTTCGAGTTGATGCTGATTCAAAAACCATCCTGCCTGATGATGTGGATGAGATAGATAAGGCTTAGTAGTAGCCCCAAGCGCATTGAATGGATAGAAAAAGTAACCCTTTAGAAAGACAACTGGAGTCGGATTTGTAATGTTTAAATCCGTCAAAGCAGACTTGCCCTCAGATGTTTTTGACAACTTTGTTTGGGTCTTGAATTTTCCCATTTTGAGTTCTAAACGATCTGCATGATTTGGACCCCACCAATCACTCCAATTGCTTTGTCCACTTCTTGAATAGTAATATTTACAAGCCGCCTCTACGTGAAGCAACTCATCGGAATATTTGTCAAAAACAATAAAATCCATCTCGCCTATGGTCCTCCCATCTTGTACAACCTGAATATTCGATGCCTTCAATTCAAACCAAGGGGAGTTTGAAAACCAAAATTTTAGCAATGCCTCGAATTTTTTTCCAACGAGATTGGTTTCTTCAGAAAGT
>JBIIBU010000291.1:0-2872 GCA_044239235.1 Flavobacteriales bacterium | reverse complement strand
GGCTATTGCTCTTGTAAAAAACATTCTTAGAAATAAGAAAATTAACAACCGCGAGAAACTAGAGTCTTATGAATATGAGACTTACAACAAGGTTGAATTTGACTTGAACAATATCACACAAGAATTCCAAGACCGAAAGATTTTCCAACCCTTTGAATTCGTTTTTGCTGGAGTGGACACCACTCAAGAGAAAGCCTACCTGCCAGTATTCATGACAGAATCTCTTTCTGATCACTATTTTAGAAAAACACCTCGCGTTGAAAAGGAAGTTATAAAAGCTACAAAAGTGAGTGGTGTAGAAAATGAAAGTATCAACCAGTTTTTGGGGGATATGTATCAAAACGTAAATATCTACGACAACGAAATTGTTGCCTTCCAAAAAAGCTTCACTAGTCCTATATCTGCATATTGCCTAGGCTTCTATGATTACGATCTGGTAGACAGTTCTTGGATTGATGGCAAGTGGTGTTACAAATTGCAATTCTTCCCGCGCAGAAAACAAGAGCTTTTGTTCTTTGGTGAAATGTGGGTGAATGACTCTACCTATGCGATTAAAAGTATTGAAGCCACAATCGCGGAAGGCGCGAACATTAACTGGATTAAGGAATTCAAGGTGAAGCAAGAATTCAATGAGGTAGAGGATGAAGTGTGGATGATTACAAGGGATGAACTTTTAATTGATTTTAATATTAGTGATAAGAAGATGGGTGTATATGGTCGGAAGACTGCGACCTATCGAAATTTTGTGATAGATAAACCGCGAGATCCCAAATTTTATTCAGGGATAACAGACATAGTCGTCAATGAAGACGCTTCGGATAAGACAGAGGAGTTTTGGGAAGAGTCGCGGCATATTGAACTTTCGGCAGATGAAATGCGCATTTATCATATGGTAGATACGCTGAAAAATTTGCCTCAATTCAAAACCGTGGCAAATATCATTTCCCTTTTTGTTTCTGGGTATAAAGTAATTGGCAAGTTTGAGCTTGGTCCTTATTATACTTTTTATAGTTTCAATCCAGTTGAAGGAAATCGTGTTCGCTTAGGCGGAAGAACAAGCAATGAGTTTAGCAAGAGAATTATGTTGGATGGATACCTTGCTTATGGAATGCGCGATGAGCGTTTTAAGTACGGTGGAGGATTTATTTACATGTTGAATAAGAACCCGCGAATGGCAGTGGGAGCAAGCGCAAAGCGGGATATGGAGCAGCTCGGTCAGGCGTCGGGAGCGTTTCGAGAGGACAATGTGTTGAGTTCTTTATTCCGAAGAAATCCGGCGAATAAATTGACTGATGTAACCGAGCTCGAAGGTTATCTCGAGAGAGAGTGGCTTTATGGTTTAACCAATAAAATGATTTTTACCCACCGTGTTTTAAAGCCAGCAGGCGACAAGTATCGCTATGTTCGCTTTGAGCCAGACTTGACCGCAGAGCAAGAGGTAGATTATCTTATCACTTCTGAAGTAACTCTGTACACGCGTTTTGCTTACAAGGAGAAATTTGTCTACGGAGAGTTTGAACGAGTGAGTTTGGGTACAAATTATCCTGCACTCGAAATCAGTTACAGTTATGGTATGCCAGGGGTATTGGGTTCTGAATTTGAATATCAGCGCTTGATAATGCGTGTTCAAGATAAAATGCGTTTTGGGCCATTTGGATATATTGACGCTACGGTTGAAGCAGGACGTATCTTCGGAAATCTGCCATATCCTTTGCTCATGTTGCACCAAGGAAATGAGACTTTTTTCTATGATGAAAGTTCTTACAACACTATGAATTATTTCGAGTTTGTAAGTGACAAATGGGTGAGTGTGTGGGCTACTTACCATGCGGAAGGTCTTGTGCTCAACAAGATTCCAGTAATGCGACGATTGAAATGGCGTGAGGTTGTTAGCGCTAAAGCATTGGTGGGCGGCTATGATGAAGCCAATGATCAAATCTTGTCTCGAGATTTTAATTACGATGGTCAGCCGGATATTTATACCCTCACGAAGCCCTACGTAGAAGCGGCTTTGGGAGTGGAGAATATTTTCAAAGTTCTTCGCGTTGATGCCTTGTGGCGTTTGTCTTACCTCGATCACGAAAACATCGTGAAGTTCGGTTTACGCGCTACCTTCCAAGTGAATTTCTAAGTATTATCTTATCTTCGCAGAATGAAGCTTCGTGCAGAAAATATTGTCAAAAAATATGGTCAGCGAACTGTTGTTCGTGGGGTTTCTTTTGATGTTAATCAAGGAGAAATTGTTGGATTGTTGGGGCCTAACGGCGCTGGCAAAACAACAAGCTTCTATATGGTTGTTGGCTTGATTAAACCGAATGAAGGAAAAATACTTTTGGATGATCAAGACATTACCGCTGAGCCAATGTATCGCAGAGCGCAGATTGGTGTAGGTTATTTGCCGCAAGAAGCTTCGGTGTTTAGAACACTTTCTGTAGAGGATAATATCAAGGCTGTTTTGGAGATGACAAAGCTCACCAAAAAGGAGCAGTCAATTAAACTCGAAATGCTTTTGGATGAGTTTGGTTTAACGCCCAAGAGAACATTCATAGGAAACCACCTTTCCGGCGGTGAACGTAGAAGAACAGAGATTGCAAGAGCTTTGGCAACAGATCCTAAGTTTATCCTACTTGACGAGCCTTTCGCGGGTGTCGATCCAATCGCCGTTGAAGATATTCAGCGCATTGTAGAGCAATTGAAATTGAAAAATATCGGTATTTTAATTACCGATCACAACGTGCAAGAGACGTTGAGTATTACAGATCGCGCTTATTTGCTGTACGATGGTTCAATCTTAAAATCAGGTACTGCTGAAGAATTGGCGGCAGATGAAACTGTACGTAAAGTTTATCTCGGTCAAAACTTTGAGTTGCGT
>JBIIBU010000290.1:0-2873 GCA_044239235.1 Flavobacteriales bacterium | reverse complement strand
CTAATATTTGCCGCTTTCCAAAGCATTTCAGCAGAGATTGTATCTGTGCTATTTGTATTGTAAAATTTCAAATAGGCATCGACCATTTTATTTGCTAAAGCTTTATCAAGAGTATCTGGCTTTGCGTTCATTTGGCTTTCCAACGAAGTAATATCAGCAAGCAATTGTTCACGCTGTTGCTGCTTAGCAAACGCTACAGGATCTTGTTGTTGCTCTCCGCCTCCACAGGCTGCAAACAAAAGTGCAATCGCTACAATCCAGATGCTGTATTTCATTTTTTATTGTTGATTTTTTATTGTTGATTTAGAATGACATATTTAGTCATTTTCCCATTTTCCCATTTTCCCACTTTCCCATTTTCCCTCTTACCTCGGGAATTTCATCCTGTAATTCACGTCCACATCTCCGTGTGAAATATCGTTTAGTTTTCCTTTGATTAAAGTTCTCTTAATTGATTTTAGGTGATCCGTAAAGAGGACTCCTTCGATATGATCGTATTCGTGTTGAACAACGCGAGCGGCGAATCCATCTAGTTCTTCTTCATACAAATCCCAATTCTCATCATAGTATTCGATTTTCACAATTGGTTTGCGGAAAACCTCTTCACGAATATTTGGAATCGAGAGGCAGCCTTCTTCAAATCCCCACTCTTCCCCTTCTTCTTCGTAGATAATTGGATTGATAAAAACTCTCTTGAAGTCAGCGCATTCGGGCTCGCCATCTTCTCCTTCGGCAAATGGAGTTGCGTCAACTACAAAAAGTCTTATCGCTTTTCCAATTTGAGGCGCTGCAAGTCCAACGCCATGCGCATTGTACATGGTTTCGAACATATCTTCGATAAGCTGAGAAAGCCCAGGATAATCTTTGGTAATTTCATCTGCCTTTTTTCTAAGGACAGGATCGCCGTATGCAACAATCGGATAAATCATTGTGCAAATATAAATCGCGCGGCTTTAGCATTCCTCAAAAGTTTCTACCTGTTGTATAAAGGCACTTTAAAGCAATTGCTTATAGAATCAGAGCCAATTACTTTGATCATATAAAATCCGTTGGCTAATTCACTAAAATTTACCCGTGAAATGTTAGTTTCTTGCTTTACGATTCGACCCTCCATGTCAAAGACTGTTGCCATTTCAACAAATTGATTGAAATAAAACTGATCGTTGCTCAAAAAGCCGGCAATGAGGTCTGCAGACAATTCTCCAACGCCAATTGGAACATCTATTTCTAATGTCACTTCGCATCCGTTACTATCAACGATTACAACAGAATACAATCCAGTTGGCAGTGTGGCAGATGGTCCTTCAATGTCTGGAAGTGGCCAAATAAATGAATAGGGCTCTGTGCCGCCAACGGTGGTTATCGTAACTAGCCCATTATTTATCTCACTTGAGGCGCTTAATTCTGCTGGTTCTTCAATAGATAAATCTTGTACTTGGACACATTGATTGGCATCAAGAATTTCGACTGTGTAGTTACCTGACGCAAATGCTCCTAGTTCAAGGCCTGCAAGAGACGCAAGACTCTGTCCTTCAGAATAAAGTGTATTATTAACAAAAACACTGTATGGCTCAGTACCTCCGAATGCAGATTCGATTAAAACTTGACCATCATTACCCTGGTAACAACTAGATGGAATAGAACTAATAAACGCCCCAAAGAAGTCGGGTTGTGCCAATTCAATGGTGTAGGTCTTTTGACATCCTTCCGGATTTGTAATAGTTGCCATATAAGAACCAGCGCTCAAATCATATCTCACAAAACCATCAAAACCGTCATTCCAAAGAATAGAAAATTCAGGGGTACTATTTTCGATTGTTATTGCAATAGATCCGTCAGTGAATGCATAGCAAGACGGAATCTCATTCGCAATATTTACATTCCCAATTTGCCCCTCACCAATGGTGATGGTATTAGAAAAAATTGAATACCCTTCGGGGTAAATAAACTCCATCCAATAATTTCCTGGAACATCTACTACGATTGTTGGCGTGGTCTCTCCGTTACTCCATAGCACTGTTCCATTCGAAGGTGCATTAGCCTGAAGCTGAACAGATTCTCCCTCGCAAATTTGCAAAACACCATTCGTAGAGCTCGCATATAAATTATAATTGCCTTCTATAAAATGAAAGCGGTTGTGCTCGGTTAAATTGTAGTAATGATCGACAGTTCCAGAGGGCCAAGTGATAAACAATGAGTCCGCCTGTGTTGCAGCGCCCAATGGAAGAATCAATGTTTTTGAATCTTGAGAAAGGTAATTCTCCCCGCACATGGTATATTCTACAAATCTATTTCCACCAACAAAATATTCAATCAAGGACCCCACTCCATCACGATTTGAAATGGTGCCCTGCAACTCAACTTTAATCCAAGAATTTTCGGTAGCATCAGCATTATTCATTAGTACTTGAACACCCTGATCCAGTGATGTTCCTAAAACTAAATCATAAAATCCATCATTATTAAAATCTCCTTTCGCCACGCAGTAGGTATTGAATTCGTTTCCTTCTGTGGGGATGTACTCTGCGGGTGTAAATGTTGAGCCATCGAACATATACAATTCATCTCGTTCGTATACCGCCGGAACAGACTCTGTGTCCCATGTTTCAGCATCAGCTACATATAAATCGGACCATGTATCATTGTTCACATCAATCCAGAGAGAACCAACACAAAACCTAAAACTGGCAACTCCGAACGCAGAAGCTTGATTAATATAAAGTCCATCATTATTTACAAAAAGTTGATTTCCGCTGAGCTCATCAGCTGATACATACATATCAAAATCACCATCGTGGTCAAAGTCTTTTACCGATAGAGACATCGCATCGATTTGACCATTTTCTTGTTTAGACGAAAATGATTTTACATAG
>JBIIBU010000288.1:0-2902 GCA_044239235.1 Flavobacteriales bacterium | reverse complement strand
TTTATCAATCAAGCGTTGACCGCCATAACAATATGTTGCGTGCAACAACTCAATCGATGAGTTCTATAATTGGGGGAACAGATACTCTAGAGGCAATAGGTTTTGAAATGTCGCTTGGAAAAAACACCATTGAATCAAGGAGATGGGCTCGAAATATTCAACATTTATTAATTGAAGAAAGCTATTTCAATCAACTACAAGATGCTGCGAAAGGCTCATATTATATTGAAGAAATCACATTCAAACTCGCTGCTCATGCTTGGAGTCGATTCCAATTTTGGCAGACAAAAAATGAATCACTCGCTAATTCAATCGAATGGAATGCTCATATCGAATTTTGTTTTTCTGAAATGAAAAAAGCAATTGAAAACGGGAGTAAAGTGATTCTAGGTGTAAATAAGTATCCGAATAAATCAGAAAAAATCTCACAGGAAAAATCAACTCCAACCAGACTAGTGGCTGATTTTGAATCGAAAATAGGGGAGGGCGCAAAATGAAAATTGATTTTTCAAAAATAGAATTGCCCATCTCAACTGGCGCAAAGGGAACTTTCGCACATGAGGGTTTTGGTGCAGGCACGGCACCTTTTCTCAGAGGTCCATATGCATCGATGTACACCATTCGACCGTGGACTATTCGACAATATGCTGGATTCAGCACTGCTGAAGAATCAAACGCATTTTATAGACGAAATCTCGCGGCTGGACAAAAGGGATTGAGTGTTGCTTTTGACCTTGCAACCCATAGAGGCTATGACTCCGATCATCCTCGAGTAATTGGTGATGTAGGAAAAGCAGGTGTTGCAATCGATTCTATACTTGACATGAAAGTTCTATTTGATCAAATTCCACTTGATCAAATGTCGGTTTCAATGACCATGAATGGGGCTGTAATTCCAATTCTTTCGTTTTATATCGTTGCTGCAGAAGAACAAGGAGTAAAGCCAGAATTACTCAGCGGCACCATTCAAAATGATATTCTCAAGGAGTTCATGGTTAGAAATACATACATCTATCCTCCAACTCCAAGCATGAAAATTGTAAGTGATATTTTCGAATACACTTCTAAGCACATGCCTAAGTTCAATCCAATATCCATAAGTGGTTACCATATGCAGGAAGCGGGGGCGACGCTTGATTTGGAATTGGCATATACGCTTGCAGATGGACTAGAATATATCCGGGCTGGAATTAAAGCGGGAATGGATGTAGATCATTTTGCTCCAAGGCTTTCTTTCTTTTGGGCAATTGGGATGAATCACTTTGAAGAAATTGCGAAGATGCGCGCAGCACGAATGCTATGGGCGAAATTGCTTCAGCAATTCAATCCGAAAAACCCTAAATCATTGGCATTGCGAACGCATTGCCAAACTTCTGGATGGAGCCTTACAAAACAAGATCCATTCAATAATGTAGCGCGCACTTGCATCGAAGCGATGGCTGCTGCCTTCGGGGGAACACAATCTTTGCATACCAATGCGCTTGATGAAGCCATTGCATTACCAACTGATTTCTCAGCGAGAATAGCACGTAATACACAGATATTTATCCAAGAAGAAACGGATATTTGTAAAGCTGTTGATCCTTGGGCAGGTTCGGAATACGTTGAAAAACTAACTGCCGAAATTTCTGAAAAAGCATGGGCGCTTATTCAAGAAGTTGAAGAACTTGGAGGAATGACAAAAGCTATCGAGGCAGGACTTCCTAAACTTCGAATTGAAGAAGCAGCAGCTAGAAAGCAAGCTCGTATCGATAGTGGAAAGGACAAGATTATTGGTGTAAATATTTTTGAAGTGGAAGACGCCACCAGCGTTGATATTTTGGAAGTGGACAATACTGCTGTTAGAAAATCTCAAATTGAAAGATTAGAGAAACTACGTGCTGAACGTAATGAGACGGAATGCAAAGAGGCTCTTGCAAAAATTGCCGAAGCTGCAAAAACCGGAATCGGAAATCTTCTAGAACTTTCCGTTGATGCGGCTCGCAAACGAGCGTCTTTAGGCGAAATTTCCGACGCGATGGAAACTGCTTTTGGTAGATACAAAGCCCAAATTAGAAGCGTTAGCGGAGTTTATTCATCTGAATCAAATATGGATAATGACTTTATCGAAGCAAGAAGACTTGCTGATGAATTCGCTCAAATCGCAGGTCGTAGACCACGCATTATGATAGCGAAAATGGGACAAGATGGACATGATAGAGGCGCAAAAGTAATCGCAACGTCATTCGCAGATATCGGATTTGATGTCGATATCGGTCCGCTATTCCAGACACCTGATGAAGTGGCAAAACAAGCCATTGAAAACGATGTGCACATTGTTGGTGCCTCATCTTTGGCAGCTGGCCACAAAACACTTGTGCCAACTCTCATAGGAGAGCTTCAAAAACAAGGAAGAGAGGATATCATGGTTGTAGCTGGTGGTGTAATCCCAGAGCAAGATTATGATTACCTATACGATTCTGGATGCGTTGGAATCTTTGGTCCTGGGACCAAAATCCCTTTGGCTGCAATAGATATTTTGAAGATTCTTATCAAAGGATATAACTCATAAAAAAACCTCCCAAGTCATAGGAGACTCGGGAGTACAAATGAATGTCAGACAAATACCATTTTGTTTCCGCAGCAGAAGCGATAAGTCACGTTCAATCCGGTAATCGGATTTTTGTTCATGGCAGCGCACAGACACCGTTGCACTTATTGAAAGAACTAGGCAATCAGAAAGAAAGACTCTTTGATGTTGAAGTTGTTTTTATCACAGTGCAAGGTGATATCACACTTGCTCGTCCCGAGTTTGAAAATCATTTTAAGCTCAATTGTTTTTTTGTTAGTGATCCCGTTAGAGAAGCCGTGGCAGAAGGAAGGGCTGATTTTATCCCGTCATTTTTAAGTGATATTCCCGATT
>JBIIBU010000287.1:0-2922 GCA_044239235.1 Flavobacteriales bacterium | reverse complement strand
TAAAGATGGCGCTAAAGCTGAAGGACAAAAATGCAACACTCCTGATGGCAAATCTGACGGAAAATGCTGCCCTAAAGAAGGCGAAAAGAAAGCTGAAGAGAAGAAGTAATTCGTCTCCACTAATACCGAAACCGTCTAGTCATTGGCTAGGCGGTTTTTTTTTGCCGTGCGGCTGTTAGCCGTTGGCTATTGGCTGTTGGCCTCTGGCTATTAGCTGTAAGCAGTAGGTAATAGGTGGAGGTATCTAGTAACTAGTCACCGGTCACTAGTCACCAGTCACTAGTCGTTGGTCACCAGTCGTTGGTCACCGGTCGTTCGTCACTATCTTCGCTTTGTGAATTTACATCAACTTGAATATATCGTGGCAGTCGATAATTTTCGACACTTTGCAACAGCGGCAGAGAAGTGCTTTGTCACACAACCGACCTTGAGTTTGATGATTCGTAAACTTGAAGAGGAACTGGATGTTCAAATTTTTGATAGAAGTCGACAACCAGTCGTTCCGACGGAAGCAGGAGAATTGATCGTTGCACAAGCGCGTGCAATTCTCAGTGAAGCTGGGCGAATGAAGGAGATTGTTTCTGAACTCCGAGGTGAAATTAAGGGTGAAATTAAGTTGGGTATTATTCCAACACTTGCTCCCTATTTATTGCCTCTTTTCTTACCGAAATTCTTGAAAGAGTATCCTGGTGTTCGTGTCAAAATTTACGAGAATACTACAGAGGAAATAATTGAAAAGCTCAAGCATAACATACTAGATGCGGGACTACTGGCCACACCTTTAAGCGATCCAGCTATCATGGAAAATCCCCTTTTCTATGAGCAGTTCGTTGTGTATGGAAGTGATAAGGAATCGATTCTAAAAAAGAGTTTTGTTCTTCAAGAAGATATTGACGTGAATAAACTTTGGCTCCTAGAAGAAGGACATTGTTTGCGTGCGCAGGTTCTTAATCTCTGCTCATTACGCCCTACTGAAGAAGAAGGTAGGCAATTGGATTATGAAGCTGGAAGTATCGAAACTCTTATGAAAATGGTAAATGCTAATTCGGGTATTACGATTATTCCTGAACTAGCTTTGCGTGATATGGAGAAGAAAGAAATGGATAAAGTTCGCTTCTTTCAACAACCAGCTCCAGTGCGAGAAATTAGTTTGGTAACGTATAGACTTTTCTCCAAGCGACGATTCATAGATGCGTTGTGCGAACATATACTAGCCGCAGTGCCTGAAGAAATGAAAGATTACGAGCGTGGAGAAATTACACGTTTAACTGGAGACGAATAATTTTTTTCACTCAAGATATTTTAACCTAAAAAAGAAAGCGGATTCCACGTTAGGAACCCGCTTTCCACTACATCATAAAGTCAGGAGACCCGTGAGCACTAGACCACTCACATTTTCAACCGTTGGGTCAAAGATTGCGGTGGTTTTGGGTCAATGTTTATTCGGATATCGAATTGTTTATGCTTCGTATAAACAAGGCGATTACCATTCTTTAATTCCAAAATGTTTTTCGGCCATTTCTGCCACTTGTCCGCCAATAGCAAGGCTTGCCGTTGCTGCCGGTGATGGTGCATTTAACACGTGAATGCTGTGGTCTGTATATTCTATTCTAAAATCATCACGCGTATCACCATCTTCTCGAAGAAGAAGTGCTCTTACTCCGGCTCTGCCTGGATGAATATCATCCATTGTGAGTGAAGGAACTAAACGCTGAAGTGTTTTTAGGAAAAGTTTTTTAGAAAAAGCTCTTCGGTATTCATCGATACCAAACTTCATATTGCTGAAGAATAGTTTCCATGTTCCTTTGTAAGTAAGTGCATCAAACGTATCAACAAAACTGAAATCTGTTTTGCCATATCCTTCTCGTTTGAATGTGAAGACAGCATTTGGACCGCACTCAATTGAACCATCTACCATTCGTGTGAAGTGCACCCCTAGGAATGGGAAGTCTGGATTCGGAACGGGGTAGATGAGATGCTTTATTTTATGTTTTGCTTGATCTGTCAATTCATAATAATCTCCGCGGAAACCGACAACTTTTTCTTTCAGTTTTACACCATCTTTTTTTGCAAGTCGGTCGGCCTGAAGTCCACCACAGAAAATTAATTTTTTCGCGCGATAAATTGCTTTATTCGTAATTACTCTTTGAAAATCTCCATCTTTTTCAAATCCGATGGCTTCCTCGGAAGTATGAACTCTACTAGCTGGATTTTTTTTCACAGCTAATTCCGCCATTTTTTCAGTAGCACCGCGAAAATCAATAATCCCTGTGCAGCCAACATGCAAACCAGCTATACCTGTGCAAAAAGGCTCAATTTCTTTTATCTCTTCGGCATTTACTCTGCGCATGCCTTCAATACCATTTTGAAGACCGGTTTGATAGATTTTTTCCAATTGTGGAAGCTCACTCTCTTCCATAGCCACTATCAATTTTCCACAAATATCATATTTGATATCGTGGTTTTTAGCGAACTCAACGAGTTCTCTACGTCCATTTACACAGTTGATGGCTTTGAGTGAACCGGGCTTGTAATAAATACCGCTGTGAATTACTCCGCTATTATTGCCAGTTTGGTGATCCGCCAATCCTTTTTCTTTTTCAAGAAGCAGAATAGAAAGCTTTGGATTGCTTTCTTGCAGTTTATACATAGTCGCTGCACCTACGATGCCGCCACCTATAATGATGATGTCGTAATTTGTTTCCACTATGCAAATATAGGATGTGCGCGGTAGAAAAGTTAATTTGCAGTTTGTGTTGTTTTTAGTATGTTCGTGGCATGAGTAAAGAAATTTTGGAGCAACCTACATCAGAACACGTTTCGATGAAAGGGAATAAGAAAATGCAGCGTGCATGGACAATGTATGATTGGGCAAACTCCACTTATAACTTGGTAATTGGCACCGCAATTTTTCCGATATTT
>JBIIBU010000286.1:0-2931 GCA_044239235.1 Flavobacteriales bacterium | reverse complement strand
AGCATTATGATTGGCGATCGCGATCGCGATGTTCAATGCGCTAATAAAGCAGGAGTGGCTGGAATTAAAATTCCAACAAATGCGCCCCTCATCGATTACGTTATAAATTTGGAGGCATAATGAGTTACGTTTTCCATCGAGGCGAATATATCAACGAGAATCAAGCATTCATTGCTAAGGATAATCGTGCATTCCGCTTGGGAGACGGCTTCTTTGAAAGCATGCGTGTAATAAATGGGAAGGTTCTTTTCCTCGAAAACCATTTCTCTCGCATCGTTGACACATTAAAAGCTCTGAAAATGAATTCTGCAGAAGGATTCAATATCGAGCTCGTGCGCAACCAAATTCAAGGACTTTTACAAAGAAATAATATTACAAAAGGTGGTCGTGTCCGTATCACTTTCTATCGTCGTTCTACCGGAAATTACTTACCACACACAGATGATTTAGGTTATCTAATCGAATCTGAACCTCTTTTAGAAAATGAATTTACACTTAACAGCATAGGAAAGACCATTGACATCTTCACTGATTTTAAAAAAGACGTCAATAAACTTTCAATTTTCAAAACTTTGAATGCGCAACTATACATTATGGCCGCGCTTCATAGCAAAGAAAAAAACCTTGATGATGCACTTATTCAAAACAATAAGTTCGCGATCATAGAGTCGATTTCTAGCAATATTTTTATTGTTTCAAATGGTGTTCTCTATACGCCTTCTCTTCAGGATGGATGTATCGCAGGAACAATGAGGATGAACATCATTAACCTTGCTTTAGACAATAAAATCAAGGTTTATGAATGCACTCTGAATCCTCAAAATCTTCTTGCTGCAGATGAATTGTTTCTCACAAATGCAGTAAAGGGAATTGAATGGGTAGTAGCGTATCGTACGAAAAGATATTTCAATGAAATGTCAAAGAAAATGATTCAGTTGCTGAATCAGACTGCCGTGCAGTATAGCGAAACCGACCGACTTTAAACTCTCACGCGAGGATCAATCCACGCATACAGCAGATCTACCAGCATATTGATAATTACAAAAGCTGCTGCAATTACAATTACACCCCCCATAACGACTGGCAAATCTTGCTTTTCAATAGCTGTGAACATTTCTTGTCCAAGCCCTTTCCATCCAAAAACAAACTCCACAAACACAGCGCCAGCCAAAAGCGAAGCGAACCAACCACTCACTGCTGTAATAACAGGATTCAATGCATTTCTCAAAGCGTGCTTCACAACAACTCTTGTCTCAGAAAGTCCTTTAGCACGTGCAGTTCTAATATAATCTTGCGACATCACCTCAAGCAAAGAACTTCTTGTCAACTGCACAATCACTGCCAATGGACGAATCGTTAGTGTAATTAGAGGAAGTATTGCATTTTTCAAATCAAGATATTCTCCCTTAAAAACATCTACACTGTAAAGCGAACCTGTCATGTTTAATCCTGTCCCCGGTAAATCAATATTCAGTAAAGGAATATGAATTTGTTCTCGCCATAAAACAGCGCCTATCCAAGCCACAAGTATTGCAACGAAAAAAGAAGGTCCCGCCATTCCCAATGCAGAGATAAAAAGCAACATGCGATCAATGAAAGTGTCTTTTTTTAATGCAGAGATAATTCCAAAAACCAAACCTATCAAAAGTGCCAACGTGATGGAAACAACAGCTAGAACGACCGTTCCCGGCATGACTTCTTTTAAAATCTCAGAAACATTTCTCTCAGAAAGAAAACTTCTTTTCAAATATGGAGTCTTCAATGCAATGCTCTTCGATTCCGAGAATCGAATGATTTGAAAGCCCGTATACTTTTCTTCATCAAAGAAAACTCTACTTGATGAATCAGTTGGATTGTGCCATGACAAGGGCGAAAGATCATTGAGATAAAGGACATATCTTTTTGAAAGCGACATGTCCAAATCCAATTTTTTACGCATTTGATCTACGACAGATTGAGGCGCGTTTTCCCCAACAAGATTCCGCACAGGATCAGAAGGAGAAAGATTAAACAGAAAAAAAACAACAGTCACCACACCCCAAAGGACGAGCAAACTATAAAGTGTTTTTTGAAGAATAAACTTTCCCATTTCGAGAACGAAGGAAAACAAAAAGTCCCGATGCTACTCGGGACTTTAGATTACTTTTTAACTATGGAGTATGAATCAATGCTTAAAAGCTTTGGATTTGGCATCATCGTAGCTCGGCACATCACATCCCGCCCACATATTAATCACCTTTCCTTTCTCCATGTAGATCAATCCTGGATTTGCACGAATCATGGTTTTAAGCACTTTTTCGTCTCCTTGCAAGAACGGAAAGGCCAGTTGATGTTCATGTCTGTAATTTTCACACTCATCATATCCAGCCGTAGTAAAGCCAAAAAACTGCTTTCCATCTGCCTCGGCTTTTAATGCAAAAGCTGTAAGATTAGATAGATCCGTTGTTTTTGCTTCCTCAAGATTCCACATTACAAGTAGGAAAATAGAAGGAGCATCAAGCATGGAATCGAGCACATCATTTCCCTCCATATCCATAGCGGATAAATCTAAAATCTTAGGCTCGTAACCGTCTTTAATTTTCTTAGAAAAAGTAAACTCAGGTTGGATTTTCCAAAGCGAATCCTTCCAAATTTGCTCATTCAAATAAGCTTGGCTATCCATCTTCTTTATCTCACCACTAGCCGAATGCTTTAGAGTGTAATAGGTCATGTACACAGGAGGCTCAAGACCTAATTCTTCTGCCGTTTTCATATTCTCTCTTATATCAGAGCCGATTGAATAGGGGCGGTAATCCTTAAGTGGAAGATGAACATAAGTCCAATATTGAGTGAGTGAACAAACAAGCAAAACACCAATTGCCATAAGCCACTGCTTGCCCTTTGTGGCTTGTTTGATTCCGATTCCAATGGCACTCGCAACCAAAACAAACA
>JBIIBU010000042.1:0-11834 GCA_044239235.1 Flavobacteriales bacterium | reverse complement strand
CCTGCATTAAATGATACCGTTTTGGATATAGCCCCACCAATACCACCATATGCATCAATCTTGTTGTTTCTATTCTTTAGATCAGGAAACGTTTGTATAAATGGATTCTCTCTATAAAGACCAAGATAAGTCGTCGGCTCAGTGCTGCCTCGAATACCAGCGTAAGGAACAATTAATCCCTTCGCGATATTATAACTTACTTCGGCCAAGGGATAGAAGTGACCAGGATTCTCACCCCTTGCTTCAAAATAAACTCCTAGTCCAACTTTAGCACGTAAATCTTTCCAAACAGTCTGAACCGTTGGCACGATTCGGATTACAGCATTATCGCCACTTCTAGACTCAATTCCATTTTCATCAATTAGCGGAGCTCCATCTTTACCTAAATCAGGCCCCACATATTTAAATGTATTGTAGTTAATTCCAATTTCAGCGTTATAAAGCTCATTCTCCATGAGCTTATTCGCACTTGCAACCCAATCCACATTCGTTTCCTTTCCAGCAAACAAATCAGAAGTATTGCGAACCGCCAAATCGAAGCGATAATTCAATTCTGCTGAGTCTCGATTAAAGGTCATAAAACTCGCATGCCCGCCTAGTGTATTCATTCGCTGACGAAGACTATCAAGTATGACATCACTTCCTGTAAATTTCTTATTGTCGAAACCGTACCAATGCGACACATTGCGCTCCCAATCTAAGCCTCCTTGAAGGGTGGTTTTTTTGAAAAAGCGTTTTCCCCAAACATCAATTTTATTATCACTAAAAGAATCAGGAATAGAATCGCCATCATTCTGACTTAAGCCTGCACTGCGCAAAAAATGATATTGAACACCAAAAGTACCTTTCTTCGAACGACCATCGGTATAATAAAAGTCAACAGGCGTAGTAAAATAAGAACCAGCACCCGCGCGGATATAACCACGATACAATCGAGGCAATTTATCCTCGACGTTAATCTTCGCTGCAGTGATTGGCTTTGGCTCAATGGTCACTGTTCTGCGAGTAGGCAAAGTAGAATATTGAATCGTTGTCATTTCTACCACCTGCTCTTTGATAATTGGATTGGTCGAAATTTTATTTGCATCACGCAAGAATATCTTCCTATCCCCAGTGAATTCAGACTCCATATCAATCACACTATCTCGAGATTGTGCAAGGACATCAGAACCGATCAACAATGTTGCAATTCCGACAATGATATATTTCAAAAATTTCATCTTCATATTGTATCGGATTAATTGTTAGAACCTTCCTCAGGCACTAGATTAATTTCTTCTTCTGCATTGCGTGAATCGCCGCTAGAGGCAGGGTTTTCAATTGCATCTAATTCCGCAAGCTTTCGAGTTGCCTCGTCTCGCACCCATTGCTCTTCCACTTTATCTAAAATAGCATTCAGTGTAGCGCGTGCTTGGAAATAATCCTTCATGCCCACATACACATCACTTAAAAGCAAGAAGGCTTTGTATTTCCACTCTGTGAATGATGAATACTTCTCAATATGCTGAAACAACTCGGCCTCGGCTTTTTTGTATTCACCTGCACGATTCAACATGAAAGCAATGTTGTATTTTGCCTCTGCAGCATTAACACCGCCTTTCTTGATTACTTCCTTGAAATCTGTTGTAGCACCAGCGTCATCCATCTTATCCATACGGATTCGACCTCTCCACAAGAAACCTGTAGTGCGAATATCTTCCGGAGTGCTTGAATTAATAATCACTTTATCTGCATATATCGCAGCCTGATCTTTTCTATCCAAGAAGTAATAACATCGCATTAAACCTATTTGAGCCTCCAACACATTAAGCTTCTGAACTGCTATTTGTTCTAGTTCTGTATAGTGATCAGCAGCAACTTGATAATTCTTCTTGTTGTAATTGATTGTCGCTGCCACCTTCAAAGCGTCTTCTGTGTAATCGTTAAAAGACTCATTGATTACATAATTATAGGAGTTCAATGCCTTGTCAGTTTCATTGCGATCGAAATAACAATTCGCTAAATAATAATGCGCTTCTGCGCCGAATGTCGCCGGCTGGAACTGCGTCAAATAAGAACTCAACTTTTCAATAGCTTTATCACAATCTCCTTGATATGCAAACAAGATTGCCTTATCATAAACTTGCTTTTCAATATCAGAATCTTTGATGTCAATAATCTTGATACTTCTAATTTGATTTTGGAATTCGGTATCCTCAATCAAAGTGCTTTGAACAGTTGCAACAGCATCTTTCAATATTGGATCATTCGGATATTGCTGGTAAAGCGTATTCCAAGTTTCTTTTACTTTATTGTAATTATTCTCTTTTACATAAACCAAACACATATCTGTAAGCGCTCGTTTATTGTAAGCACTAGTTGAATGATTATCAAGTATGTCAGAATAGTACGTCTTCGCTTCAGCTAGTCTATCATCAGCCAAATACGTACTTGCCAATTCATACTTCGCATCTACCTTGAATTTACTATCTGATATTTCAGAAAGCAACGATTTTAATACCCAAGCTTTCTTATCATTCTTCCCATCAAAACCATAGGACATCGCTTTTTGGAACATCGCATAATCCTTATTGCCTTGCGAATTATCAGCCACTTTATCATAGTACTGAATTGCCTGCACGTAGCTCTTGTTTACATAGAAACAGTCACCAATACGAAGATTAGCATCATTTACTTTTTTGGCATCCTTAACACCATTTCCATCGGCATATTTTCTAAAACCAGTATTCGCATTGGAATAAAGATCACGCATGGTATTCATGTTGTTTTCTTCATTCGCTAATTTGAAATAGCAATAACCCAAACCGTAATTTGCAAGACCATAAAATTCGCTGTTAACCGAACCTTGTTCACTTAGGAAAGCATTGTAACGCGTAATTGCTTTGCTAAAATCTTTTTGGCGATACGAAATTTCCGCCTTCCAAAACTTTGCATCAGAATTCAAAATTGGATTAACGGCGTAGGTTGGAACTTTATCAAAAAACTTTTCTGAGTTCGCAAAATCTTCCGCTTGAAACAATTCCACACCGCGATTGTATGCGACAACCTGATATGCTTCTTTTACTCGATTATCCTTGTTTTTTATTTTATCCAATGAAGCCAACGCCTTTTCGTAGTTGCGAGTCTTCATGTAGACATTTAGCAAAAATTCATACGCTTCATCGCGTCTTGGGCTTTCCGGATACTTATCCAAATAATCTTCAAATGCTGTAATTGCTTCATGAAAGGGATTGTAAGAAAGTTCGAAGGCTAGTTTAGAATAGTTGAACAAAGCATCTTCCTGAATCTCTCGATTGAACTCCATAGCCGCTGCTTCGCCAAATGCATTTCTTGCATATTCTTTTTTATCCAATTTCAAATAACAATCAGCCATATTGTAAGTAGCCAATTGATACAACTCATCGTTTTCGCCGCTGCATCCAGAAAACGCTTCAAGAGCCTTTGCATAATTTCCTGTTCTATAGTATGCATATCCTAACTCATAGTAATCTTCTCTCGTGATATCAGCCTTTTCGACTCCAGTATGAAATTGTTCGAGATAAGGAATTGCCTCCGAATATTTTTCTTTAATAAAATAGGCATCCCCTATGAGACGAGCAATTTCAGGAACACGCTTGGTAGTGTTATCTTTTGCTGATTGCAAAACCGCAGGAGCGTAGGCCAATAACTCATCGTATTTCTTTTGCTTGTAATAAATCTGCGTAATGTAGTATGGAACAACAGGACTGAAATTGGCATCAGACTCCAATTTCTTGAAACCATCAAGCGCCGTCTGCAAATCGCCTTGCTCGTAGGCAATGTGAGAATAATAGTAGGTCGCCGCTTGCTTATATTGACTTTCAACACTCATTACTTCGAAGAAATCTTGACGAGCAGTCTTAGAATCATTTGTCTCGAAAAGTGAGTGACCTCTTTTGTAGTAAAATTCTATCCTCTGCGTTTCAGAAAGTTCAGAGGCGTCCACTTCTTTGAACCACTCAATAGCCTTCTTGTAATTCTTACTTTTATAATTGAATGAAGCCAGCTCGAAATAAGCGTGTCCTTTCCAAGGAGAATCTGGATGCTCTCGAACAAAGCGCTCAAGTTCAAACTCTGCATCTCTATGCATCAAATACAAAGCACAAATGCCCTTGTAATATTCCGCATTGATGCGTAATGCATTTTTTTTGTCTGTTTCGAGAAGCACGTATTCTTCAAATTTTTCTTTTGAAGCTGAATATTTCTCGTGATCAAAAAGGCTCAAAGCCTCATTGTAAACTGCGGTCTTATCGTACATTGCTATAGGTCTCTGAGCTTGAACAAACTGAGACACCAACAGTACGGCAACCAAAATTATACTCTTAATTGATTTCATTCCAGGTCATACTTTACCGAGAACAAAGTAAAATCGAGCCAAATATTGCCGAGGCCACTTTTAGGAAACTTGCGAACGATTGATTGTTAAGGGCGAAGACTTAAAAATATCCCTCAACAGAGCCCTTTCCTTGACGAACAAGGGCAACAGCACCTCCTGTGCAATCAAGAATAGTAGATGCCTCAAAACCGCCTGAACCACCATCAATAACCATATCCACACTTTGCCCCCACTTCTCATCAATTCGCTCCGGGTCGGTGGTGTATTCCAAAAGCGCATCTTCATCATGAACTGACGAAGCCACTATAGGCTCGCCCAAAGCATCAATAAGAGCAAGTGCGATTGGATTATCGGGAACACGAATACCTATTGTCTTTCTGTTGGCTGAGAATATGCGAGGAATATTACGATTGGCCTCCAAAATGAATGTAAACGGTCCAGGGAGCAACGATTTCATCATTTTGAAAATGGGATTATTCACAGGCTGACTGTAGTCAGACAAATGTGACAAGCCCGAGCAAACAATTGAAAACTGTGCTTTTTCTGTCTTTACTCCTTTTAGTCGAGCTAAGCGCTCGATAGCTTTATTATTTGACATAGCACAGCCAAAACTATACACCGTATCTGTTGGGTAAATAATTACCCCGCCCTCTTTGAGGATCTTCACCGCTTGCGAAAGCTTGCGGCTATCGATGTTGTCTGGGAATATCTGTACTAGCATAAAGCAAAGAAAAAATGGGTCCCAATTGGGACCCATAATTTACAATATTATTTCGCTGCCTCAGCAGCTTTTTTGTGATCAGCAAGGAATTGAGCCAACCCAATGTCTGTTAGTGGGTGTTTCAATAAAGCCAACATTGCGCTAAGAGGACCTGTCATTACATCTGCTCCAATCTCAGCACATTTGATAATATGCATTGGGTGACGAACTGATGCCGCTAGGATTTCAGTATCATAACCGTAATTATCATAAATCACACGAATCTGCTCAATCAACTCTAGACCATCTGTAGAAATATCATCCAGACGACCCACGAATGGTGAAACATAAGTAGCACCTGCTTTAGCAGCCAACAATGCTTGGCCTGCAGAGAAAACTAGTGTGCAATTGGTGCGGATGTCGTTGTCAGAAAAATATTTCAAAGCCTTTACACCATCAAGTGTCATAGGAACTTTCACAACAATATTCGGGTGCAACTCGGCAAGCTCCTCACCTTCCTTAATCATTCCAGCCAAATCAGTTGAGATAACCTCAGCACTTACATCGCCATCACCCACGATTTCGCAGATTGCTTTATAGTGAGACATTACTTTGTCCTTGCCTGAAATGCCCTCTTTGGCCATCAAACTTGGGTTAGTGGTTACTCCGTCTAATACTCCCAAAGCATGTGCCTCGCGGATTTGATCAAGATTAGCTGTATCAATAAAGAATTTCATGGGTAAAATAATTTTGGCAAAGATAGTAACTAACGACCAACGACCGGTGACTGACGACTAGTGACTGGTGACTGGTGACAGGTGACAGACGACTGATGACTAGTGACTGATGACTAGTGACTGGTGACAGACGACTAGTGATAGATAGTTGGTAGTCGGTCACTGGTCGTTGGTCACCGGTCACCGGTCACCAGTCACTTGTCACTATCTTTGCACTATGACACCAAAAATGCAAAAATCAATACTTCAAATGATGATCACGGCTTTGGCATTGATTGTCGGAGATTGGTGGCTTGATGGAGTGAGTTTCAGTCAGCCCTGGATAGCTCTTGTAACAGCTCTTGTGCTCGCTTTATTAAACACCTTTATCAAACCTTTGCTAGTCGTTTTAACAATACCTGCGACCATTTTCACATTCGGAATTTTCCTACTAGTAATTAACGCAGCGATAATATTGATTGCAAAAGAAATAATACCGAACAACAATTTCAGAGTAGATGGTTTTTGGTCCGCGCTATGGCTATCCCTCATTATTTCGTTTGCCAATTCACTTTTCGGCTCGAGAGTGCAAGTGATTCGCAACAATGGTGAAGATTTGGAAAATTAATTATTCCATAAACTCCCAAGCTGTTCGATACGCTCCTAGCTTTTCAGCGAAATCAAGAAAATCAGAGTAGAAAGAATCGTTGCCCAGCGTAGCGCTATCTCCAATGACAACCAGTTTCATTCGAGCTCGTGTCATTGCCACATTCATTCTTCGATAATCTTTTAAGAAGCCTATTTCCGATCGGTCGTTGCTTCGCACAAGACTCAAATAAATCACATCACGTTCTTGTCCTTGGAAAGAATCAATGGTATTTACTGTTACCATTTTCTCATCATTAAATAAATCAGACAGAATATCAATCTGACCTCGATAAGGCGAAATTACCCCTACCGAAGACTGGTCAGACAAATCCAACTTCAATTGGTTGAAGTGACGCATTAACAAATGGGCTTCTTCTCGATTACTACGCGATGAATTTTCCTCACTCTCTTGCTCTGCATATCCACATCCCGCAGTATCAATAAACTCTACAGATGGAAACAAGCCTCCTATTCCGCGCATAGCAACACTTTCGTGAGCTTCCAGCGCATTATTGTAAAACTTCAAATTCGAAAATGACATGATGTCCTTGTGCATGCGATACTGCGTTTTCAAAAGAGAAATTTGTGGCAGACGTTCTATCGTTTTCTCTAATAAAGTTTTGGTCAATCCTTTGCGCTCGGCCTTATGACTTTTTACAGTAGGTGGCAATTGAAATGGATCTCCTGCCATGACCACTTTTTCCGCTTTCAAAATAGCGACCCAACAGGCTGGCTCAAGCGCTTGTCCTGCTTCATCTATTACGACGATATCAAAAATTTTCGAACGTATATATTCATGAGTCGAGCCAATTAACGTGCAGGCGATAACCTGCGCTTGATCAATCAATTTATTGACAATATAAGACTCCAATTCACGTGCTTCCTTGTTCAAATTCTTTGCCTCTTGAAAAAGTAGCTTTCGCTGCTCTGCTTCTTCGCGACCAAAGCTACGACGGTACTTTGAGCCCATCTTTCGCATTTCTGAAGCACGTTTTTTCAACTCGCGAATTTGTTTAAAATCACGATCCTGACTTAGCAATACATCTAAAGTATGCGCTGTAGTATCCTCCTCCACTTTAGCGAGATTTCCAATTCTCACAATGCTCACACCAGCGTTGGCAATACTCCTTGTCAAATGATCAACAGCCGCATTGCTTGGTGCAGTAACCATTACCTTTTTTCCGTCTGCGACTAAAAACTTTATGCTTTCTACTAAAGTGGTTGTTTTACCTGTACCAGGAGGCCCATGCACTATAGCCACATCGTCTGCAGCTATTATTGAATTCAATGCTTCGTTTTGAGAATCATTCAATAAAACCGAATGAACATTCGGTGACTTCGCAAACTCTGGATTTTTATTTCCAAGAATAATATCTCTAAGATCTTTGGAACGTCCTTTTTCAAGATTAATCAAAACATTCAAGGCCCGAAACATTTCATCATAGGTCTTGGAATCAAACATTAGATTCACTCCAAGTTTTCCATCATCCACCCAATCTGGCAATTCATCTAAGTAGAAAGTAATTTTCATTCTACTCTCATCAGCATATCCTACCGTACCTTGAATGCTCTCCTCTTCATTGCCTTGCTGTGCGCTAAAAAGTGAGACAGGAGCTGAAGATTGGAAATAGTGTTTGTGTCGATCTACTGGTCGCTCCACAACAATAAATGGATATGAACCCAGACCAAAACCTGTTTCAACAATTTTTAAGGGAAACCATGTCAGGCCCGCTTGCTTGCGATTCTGAATACTTCTTTTCTTAAGATAGGCTTCGTGAATAGAAAGGTCTTCCTCTCTTTCTATTTTTAAAAGTGAAGCTAATTCGCCTAATTCCTGAATTGAATCCATGTTGTAAAAAAAAGAAGCCCTTTCAATATTTGAAAGGGCTTCCCAATATTTTTATAAACGATTATTTAGTTTCTAATAATGGTCACGGTGCCTTCGTGGTATTCCATTCCACTTTGGCGTTTAACGCCTAGGATATAGAAATAAACGCCATCTCCTGCTTCATCTGCAGCGGGTTTCCATTGGTTATAATAGTTGGTCTTCTCATAAACCAAATCTCCCCATCTGTTGTAAATCAAGATTGTGCTGCCAGGGAAATTATCCAATCCAAAAATGGTGAAACCTTCATTTTTACCTTTTCCATCAGGAGTGAAAATGTTTGGAATAATGATCTCACAAACTTCTCCATACACATGTAAAGTGCCCTGGTCTGTGCCACATGCATTCGTTGCAGACCATGAGAAAATAGAATCAGCATCCATAACAGTATAGGTGAATGTCTCACCAGTGGACTCATCATTTGTCCATTCCCAATCGAAATAAGAATCATTGAATCCTGCAGGATTAAGAACGATCTGACCGCCCATACAACCTATCGTATCCGTAAGATAGAAGTCTGGTGATGGTAAGAAAGTCAGAACCATTTGCTCTGTAGCATTGCATTGTGTATCTGTAAATTCAAACGTATAAACACCAAAACCATCCACTTCAATAGAAGTATCTGTATCTTGAAGATCTGTGAATTCGACAGTACCATCAGTACTTGTATAAGTCCAAGATCCGGGTAAATCATTACCACTCAAATTGGCCAATAGATCATCACAAATCAATGCGTCGTTGCCAACAGTTAGAGCAACATAACCATTGATTGTATAGCTATCTGATGCAGTGCAACCATTTTCATCAGTTACTGTAACTGAATAAGTTCCTGGTCCAACATCAATTGTTGAGGTAGCTGCATTATTGCTCCAATCATACTCTTCGTATGTGTTATCAATTGTTAATGTGGTAGTCGCGTCTGGACAAATGATAGTCTCTCCAGAAATAGTGGGAGCTACGATATCAAAAGTCTCGACAACTATGCTTCCTGCTGCATCACATCCACCAAGATTACCTGTCACTGTGTATGTTCCAGGAGCAGAGACAGAAATAAGATTAGCTGCAGAACCTGTGCTCCATTCAACGTTAGTGTATCCTGGGCTGATGGACAAACTCGTAGATTGACCGGAACAAATCGCTGGGACACCAAAGATTGTAATTGGAGGAGCAGAAGCAATAACGACAATTGTATAATATAAAGTCACTGATTGCGCAGGCGTTCCATTATCTGTTGCTGTTACCACAATGTCATAAGCGCCATCTGGAGTCCCGACTGGCGCATTGATATTCAATTGTGAGGCACCAATATTAACAATAGGAGTAAACTCAAGTCCTGAATCAGGATTATCAATAGTGTAGGTAATCGTCAATGACTGATCTACTTCGGGACCTAAGAACTGGAGGTCAATTGCATTTCCTGCACATACATAGATAGTATCGCACAATGTCAATACTGGTGCGATTGGAATCAAGTTACCTGAAGTTGCGTCGCAAGAATTGATTGGAATGATTTGATTGTCCAACCAAGATACGCCATCATTTGCTCCGGTTGGTCCATCATAAGCAATGCCCGCTTGATCAAAACGACCAGCTTGCATAAAACTAACTCCATCACCTTCATTTACACCAACAGTAGCTGGTGTTCCGCCAAATCCATTTACGCCACTAGAAGCACTTCCGGTAGTCCACTCCATATCACCATAACAAAACGAGATGTTGTTGCCATTGGGAATGATTGGATCCGTTCCATCAGAAATAATCAACTGAAAAGTATTCAACTTATCCGTTTGGTTACTAAAGTAACCTACACGATCCCAAATTACAATCATATAGTGATCAGTAATCTTGTAATATGGCAAACCACTTTCGGCTGGTCTAGTATCAACATCAGCCCAAAAAGGAGCCACCATCACAAACTGCGCGTTTGGAAAACCGCTAGAAGAAAACGTTCCGTAAGGAGTGCCAAATGAAACGTTTCCGTTGTTATTGATATAACATGATGTATAGTTCGTTCCATACAAGCAAAATGTAAATGGAAGGTCGATTAATGGCGAAGAAGCATCATCATTGCGATATTCTGGTGCATCATAACCGTCCATTGGCACAATAGAATAGGTTTTATCGATTTGCTTCAAGCAGTTGCAATCGTCTGAATTTCCACCGCCAAGTAATTTGGCCGTCTCTTGTTCTTCCAATTCTTGGGCAGACCAAACCTTTGTTAAGACCTTCTTTGTAGAATAGACCGACATGTCCATTACTACCTCATTGCCGGCAGCTTTTAACACATCGTACTCTTGCCATGAATGAGCAACGGTTGCTGTTTGTGCAATCGTTGATTGACTAATTACCACAAACATTGCAGCAACGAACAATCCAATTAGTTGAATTTTGGTTTTCATAGAATAACAAAGAAGTTTGGTCAAAATTAACACTTTTAATCCGAATAGATCGAAATCTTTTCGGTCCAGTCACATCACATTGACTCGCTTCTATTCTAGAAAGTTGTATCATTCATTGAACTTTTTCAAAAAAAAGCACCTTCTGAAACCCTTATGTTTACTCACTTTTTGAAAAAAAGTAAATTATCACTTTGTATCTATGGAAAGATACGTATCTTTGCGCCCGCAAAAAACAAACGCGATCTCGTAGCTCAGCTGGTAGAGCAATACACTTTTAATGTATGGGCCCTGGGTTCGAGTCCCAGCGGGATCACAAGCAGAAGGAATAGGGCAGGCAACTGCCCTATTTCCTTCATAAGCTAACAACTTTGCCCTGGTGGTGAAATTGGTAGACACGTACGTTTGAGGGGCGTATTTCGCAAGATGTGCTGGTTCGAGTCCAGTCCAGGGCACTCCTCAGAAATTCCAAGTGACCCTAAGTCACTCAAGATTTTGAAAGACCTTTCCCGACCGGAGAGGTTTTTTTTTGAAAGTCCTCTGTTTAGTTTAAACCAATCCACCCCTGCTCTGTTTTACCTTCGTGCTCTTGAATAAAGAATCCAACATAGAACTGAATATTAAACCACTCGAATCTTGGTGGCCAGGAAGCACACTTCCCAATCTTATTTCAGGACCATGCAGTGCAGAGACCGAACAACAAGTATTGGAAACTGCTCGACAACTCGCAGCGACAAATAGAGCTCACGTGCTTCGCGCTGGAATCTGGAAACCACGTACACGCCCCAACTCGTTTGAAGGTGTGGGGGTAATCGGACTTGAGTGGCTCAAAAAAGCAAAAGAAGAAACTGGACTACTCACTACCACGGAGGTTGCAAATGCACAACATGTCGAACTGTGTCTTAAACACGGCGTAGACATTTTATGGATTGGAGCTCGCACTACAGTGAATCCATTCAGCGTTCAAGAAATTGCTGATGCACTCAAAGGTGTCGATATTCCAGTACTCGTAAAAAATCCAATCAATCCCGATCTTCAACTTTGGATTGGTTCAATTGAAAGAATAAACGCTGCGGGGATAACTAGATTAGGCGCGATCCATAGAGGTTTCTCTTATTATGGAGAATCTATCTAC
>JBIIBU010000285.1:0-2937 GCA_044239235.1 Flavobacteriales bacterium | reverse complement strand
TTCGAAATGTGAAAATGATTTTCCATCGAATTTGTATGCTCCGTCGCCATCAGAAGCGAACCAATAGTTTTGATTTTTATCTTGAAAAATCCAGCGATGACGGTTATTTGAGATCGCTACTTCACCGTCGAGTTTGTTGATGGTGAAAGATTTTGATTGGCTTTTTTGTACAGTGTTAGTTGGGGTTTCGGAGGAAGTACAGCCAGAAAGTACAGCTGTTATTATTAGTATGAATAGAAGGAATGTGTTCTGATAGATGTTCTTGATCATTTTCAAACATACTATCATATTGACTTTATAAATGCCAATGAAAGGTTAAATAGAAGTTTTATTCTCCGAAAGTGATCAGGTTGTTATCTGGATCTAGCAGCGAAAATTCTTTGACTCCCCATGGTTTCATTTGCAATTTTCCATTCGGATGTATAGTCACTTTTTTGTCAATTAAAGCTTGGTATACCTCTTCGATATTTTTAGTTCGAAAATAAACCTGTCCATAATTTTCTAATGGATTGAGATTCTTGAATTCGAAAAAATGAATTTGAATATTGTCTTTTTCTAACATTAAATAGCCATCAAAATCCGCACTCCCAAAAAGCGTGAATCCAAGTTGTTCTGTGTAATACAAGAGTGTTGCTTGTTTACTACGCATCGGAAGTTTTGGGTGAACGGCTGTAATCATGTTGTTATTCAATCCCACAAACATATACCTCTATAACTTTCAATGCTTGCGCAGCAGAGCAACCAGAAAACCCAACGAGGTCTGTGTAGGAAATTTGTTTTTTATATTCTTGTAAATAGACTTCTGAAAGTGGCTTGTAACTCCAATGCCATTTCTCTTCTTCATATCCCGTTCTTCCATTAGATTTGGAAGTATAGGTTTGATAAAAGCCATACGTCGCCGCATTCTTTACTAACCACTCGTACATTTTTTTTCCCTCCCCAGAGGCGAAGTAAGAGTTCTCGAGAGAGTTCATATCGATGTCTGTTCCCCAATGGTGGCGTGATGTTCCGGGCATGCTGCTATATTTCATAATGTCTGATGCTTTTTCTACATCGGTTTTTCCTTTGTACTGTGGACGAACCCATTTTTTTTCCCAGATGGCTTTTTGAGCATCGAAATTTCGCGTAGCACTTATGATAGTAAGTTTCACTCCGTCTTTCAATGCTGCGTCATACATTTTTGTAAAGCTATCGTAGGTGGCCTTGCGCAAATAGATATTTAGTTTTGTTGTGTGCACAGATTGTATCAAAGCAAAATCTGCGTGCTTCGCAGGATTTATTTTTCCAAGCAATTCATCTTTGGTAATTGTTTGACCAAATGTGAGGAGTATGAAAAAAGAAAAAGCCAGTGAAAGCACTGACTTTTTCATATTTATTCTTGTTAGATTCATGTCAAAATCAATGTATGCCTTTAGATGCCAAATATCGTTCCGCATCTAACGCAGCCATGCAGCCAGTGCCAGCAGCTGTTATCGCTTGGCGATACGTTTTATCTGCAGCGTCGCCTGCAACAAATACACCCTCAACATTTGTTTTGGAAGAGCCTGGCACATTCAAGATATATCCAGTCTCGTCCATGTCGATAAATGGTTTGAAGACATCCGTGTTTGGTTTGTGACCAATGGCTACAAAGAAACCTGTAATATCTACTTTTCTCTCCACGCCTTCGGTGTTTACGAAAATAGCAGCTTCAACACCTGTTTCACCCAAGATCTCTTTAGTGCTTGAATTCCACAAGATTTCGATGTTTGGAGTTTCTGTAACACGATGTTGCATTGCTTTAGAGGCGCGCATTTTGTCGCTTCTCACAATCATATACACTTTTTTGCAAAGCTTAGCAAGGTATGTTGCTTCTTCAGCTGCAGTATCTCCAGCACCAACAATTGCTACATCTTGATTGCGATAAAAGAAACCATCGCAAACTGCGCAAGCACTCACTCCGCCACCCATCTCACGAAGACGAGTTTCACTTGGAAGTCCTAACCATTTTGCGGATGCACCTGTAGAAATGATAATTGCATCGGCAGAAACCGAGTGTTTTCCGTTGTCGATTTCTACATAGTGTTTCGGACCAGAGAAATCTACTTTAGTGATAAATCCAGTTCTGATATCTGTTTCGAATCTTTTTGCTTGATTCATCAAATCTTCCATCATTTTTGGACCATTCACTCCATCAGGATAGCCAGGGAAGTTATCTACCTCTGTAGTGTCCATCAATTGTCCGCCTGGTTGCATACCAAGATACATAACAGGTTTCATGTCAGCGCGTGCTGCATAGATTGCTGCAGTATAACCTGCAGGTCCACTGCCTACAATGAGGCATTTTACGTGTTCTTTTGCTTCGTTCATTTCTTAATCTTTATAAGCTTCGGCAAATATACTTTATGCCGTTAATTCGTTTGTGTAATGAAAGTTGCCTTTCGTGTATTCTTAAATTCTTAAAATTAGAATTTGTTCTCTAAGCCCATCGAAATTTTCAAAAATTCATCCCAAAGGATGTCCTCTGGCGGTGGAGCTACAATGGTAATGAGATTCTTCTTAACAGGATGAATAAACTCTATTTTTCGGGCGTGTAAATGGATACTCGCGTTCTCATTCGTTCTTCGGCTTCCGTATTTAATATCCCCTTTGATTGGACACCCAAGACTTGCAAGTGTTGCGCGAATTTGGTGGTGACGACCTGTTTTTGGATACACTTCAATGAAGTTGTAATTGTCGCCAGTGCCTATCATTTTATAGCTTAGCTCTGATTCTTTCCTATTGCCTGCGGGTTCGTTGTAAGTGAAAGTCTTATTTTGCTTTTCATCTTTCCACAGGTAATTGATCACTGTTCCTTCAGGCTCTTCTGGAACGCCTTTAATTACTGCCCAATATGTTTTTTGCACCTCACGGTATTTAAACATATTTGAAAGTCTATTGAGGGCTTTTGTCGTTCGG
>JBIIBU010000283.1:0-2962 GCA_044239235.1 Flavobacteriales bacterium | reverse complement strand
CATTTTCCCGATAGGTGTGGCATCTGTAAGCTTTAACCTAGATGCAATTGAAGATGGATTGTTGGAAGGACTTGAGTCTGTTTCCATGGATATCCTAAACCTAGCTGCTTGCAACGGAAGTGGACTTGTCTCAAATTTCTCATTTAGCATTGGTGATGAACCTGAACCCCTCATTGTAGAGGGTTTTGACACTCAAATTTGTCAAGGAGATATTGCTACACTAGAACCTATAATTACTGGAGGTTATGGCAATTTCCTTTATGATTGGAGCACTGCGGAAACGACTCCGAGCATTGATGTTGAACCACTAGCGACAACTCAATATTTTTTGACTGTATCGGACACTTGTGGAATGCCTTCTGATGATGCCATATTCAATGTAACCATCTTGGTATACCCCGCACTTACTGTTCAAATAAACAGTGGAGATTTACTACTCGAATGCAACGAATCAGTTGATTTAACTGCAACAGCAGGCGGTGGTGATGGAATATACACATACAGTTGGTTTGACCAAGATGGATTAAACCTTTGGGGATGGGAAAATACTTTGTGGTATGGCTCGTGGAATGGTGAGGGTGAAATACACGTCGCTGTCACAGATGGATGTGGTTTTATAGTTGAGGACAGCATCAATGTCGAACTCAACGTTCCTGAATTGTTCGTGAATTTACCTGCAGAAATTAACGCTCCGTGTAATCAGAACTTCACTGCTGTTGCTGCTACCAGCGGCGGTTTAGCTCCCTATTGGTACACTTGGCAATTAGATGGTGTTTTTGATTGGTGGCAATCAACTGACACTTATACTGGCATTGCTGCTGCTCCTGGTGTTCTGCAAGTAACAGTAAGTGACCAATGCGGGCAGAGTATCATCGCGATGACGGACATCACTATTGATAGTCCTCCTATCGAGTTGGCTCTCGTTGATTCTGTATTGGGAACATGCAATGACAACTTCACCTTTGAGCCTGTAATTACTGCAGGTAGCGGCGGATTTACATACCAATGGACGAATGACGGCGCAGTTATCGGAACAGGAGCACAACAAACATTCAACAGCATGAGCAGCACAGAAGTTGATCTTCTTGTGACCGATGCTTGCGGTGCGGTTGCAGAAGATTTTGTAGTTGTAACTATCGAAAATCCTGAATTATTTGTTGACCTTGGAGAAGATATCAATGCCTCTTGCATTGACAATACACTTCTTACTCCAAATATTATCGGTGGAAGCGGTGGCAATACATTCAGTTGGGTTGTAAACTCAGCTGTTGAAGGCACTGGAAATACCTTTACTTATCAAAGTTTCGAAACCATTGATGTAACTATAAATATTGCAGATGCCTGCGGCATGACAGCAACAGATGAAATAACACTTATCATTCCTGATGTTCCAATTGTGATGACTGCATCGCCTGACACTGCGATTTGTGTAGGCGGTACGGCAGAACTTTGGGCGCTAGCTGAAGGTGGCGAAGGAGGATTTACTTATACTTGGACCGGGGCAAGTGCTTCTGGAAATACAGCTGCAGTTTCTCCAATTTCATCTGCACATTATAGTGTTATGGCAACAGACATTTGTGGAAGAACTAGTTCAATTGGATTAGAAGTAGCCGTGATGCCTATTGAATCGAACTTCAGCCCAATCGAAACTGCTGAAAATTTCTTTGAATTCACAGCATTACCAAGTCCTGAGTGTCTCAACTGCTACTACGAATGGAATTTTGGTGACAATTCATTTGCTTATGAGCCAAATCCAACTCACTTATATGACGGTTTGGATTCCTATCTTGTATCACTTTTAATAGTAAACGAAATAGGATGTTCTGACATTAGTTACTACACAATTCAACCTGCACCATTCATGTACATTCCATCTGCATTTACTCCAAACGGAGATGGAATCAATGATGTATTCAAAGTTGTTGTCGTAGGCGCTGCATCTTTTGAAATCAATATCTTCAATAGATGGGGAGACGTTGTTTATAGCAGCTCAGACACAGAGGAAGCTTGGGTAGGAGATACGCATTCAAATGGAACCTACTTCATTGAAGATGGTATATACAACTATGTAGTAAAAGTTAGAGGTTATAATAGTGAAGCCATCGAGAAAAGCGGAACTATTCAACTGATGCGATAAAATTGAATTTTAGAAATAGGTTAAAGGCCGTCTCGTCAAAAACGAGGCGGCCTTTTTGATTAATATTAGTATCCTTCTATGCAACCTGAATCGTAAATTAGCGGTCTGAAAATCACCGGGGTCCAACCTCCGTGTAATAACCAATGATCTATGCTTAAGAAAGTTGTTGTTGCCCTTATAGGATTTGTTATTTTAAGTCCACTAGCGAGTCGCACACAGATTGTTGTAGACTCTCTTTCCATTGAAGAATATGTTCAAGATGTTTTACTCGGATCAGGTATTCAAGCCACTAATATTTCATACACCGGCTGCTTTGCTCAAATAGCCTATATGCATGAAGGCGCTAGTGCGGGATTGGGTATTGACGGAGGTGTTGTTTTATCCTCTGATTATGCTAAAAATATTCAAGTTCCAAGTCCTGGCTATGCATTTTGGAACTTACCTAATTGTCCTACTACCGCGGGAGATGCCGACTTGCTATCAATTGCCAATTCTGTTCCTGGGATGATTGGACAAAACTTTAGCGTAAGCAGTGTCAACGACGTTAGCATTTTGGAATTTGACTTTATCCCAACAGGAGATACTCTTAGATTCAATTACATCTTCGGTTCTGATGAATATTTGACTTTTGTAAATACAGGGTATAATGATATTTTCTCATTCTTATTAAGCGGTCCAGGCATTACGGGGCCTTACTCCTCACCTGCGGGATTTCCTGGTGGTGCGGTGAATATCGCACAGGTACCTGGTTCAAATCCTCCGCTTCCAATTACAATTAGTTCTGTCAACAATATTTTGAATGACGAATTTTACATTAACAATCCA
>JBIIBU010000321.1:0-2982 GCA_044239235.1 Flavobacteriales bacterium | reverse complement strand
GAATCACCCTCCAAGAATCAAAACCGACGGTGGTCAATCATCACAACCAATTGTGATACCAGCTCCAGGAAATACAACTAATACTAGAATGAATTTGTGGACGCTACCATTCCAAGCGTTCGGTCCAGTGAATGGGTTGAACCATGAGGTGGTGGTTAGGGACTTTGTTTATCTTCCTTCGTAGGTGCCCTTCGACTCTGGTCGCTTCGCTCCCTGAGCGTAGTCTTGGTGAGCCTTTAGGCGAGGCAAGACGTAGTCGAAGCGCCGCCATGAGCCTGTCGAATGGGGCTGGTGCCGCCCGTGGCCATTTAAGAATGAGAGTGAATTAAAACCAACAAACTACCATAACTCAAAAGAATTCCATAGGATAGAACGCTAATTGAAAAGCGAATGACCTTCGCAATTTGATTAGATTTCTGAAACAGAGAATTTGTAGAACTCCATGATTTCGTTGCAAAGTAATTTTTTGCAAGCGTCGTCCACTTTGCTTTCAGCAGCTTTTTGGTCAACAGCTTCCACTTGGAGAGTGATGTGTTTGCCAATTCGAACGCCTTTGATTTCTGGGAGACCAAGGGTGCTCATAGAGTTGGTTACCGCTTTTCCTTGTGGGTCTAGCAACGCCTCTAGTGGCATTACGTCAATTTCAGCTTTGAACTTCATGGTTTTTTATAAAATGAAATACTATAGATACGATTGAGTACAAAAGTAAGGCAATCACTATAGAAATAAAAAGAGATTTATAATGTAAAAAGCTGACTAGAATCACGGGCAGCATCAGAATGATAAACGTGAATCTGTCTTTATTATCAGCCCATTTGCTCGATGAAAATTTGAAAGCAATCATTCTCACTTTCGAGATCATAATTAATGAGGTGATGGCCAAAAGAGATAGAATAACTGGATAGCTTGGCAATTCGAAGCTCCCGCCCATTGAAAACAATCTGTCCTCATAAGTCGCTAGCGCTAGCGCTGCCCAAAACATTCCATTCGCAGGAATAGGCATTCCTTTGAATTCTTTGGTTTGATTCGTATCTATATTAAATCGAGCAAGTCGATAAGCACCACCGGCAGCATTCAGAAAAGCTAGGTATTTCAGGGCATTCAACGATGGCGGAAGAGTTTCTTCCAACATAGTAAAGATGAGTATAGAAGGCGCAACTCCAAAAGAAACAACGTCGGCAAGTGAGTCGAGTTGTTTTCCCAATTCACCATCCGCCTTCACCGCGCGAGCCACGGCCCCGTCAAGTAGGTCGAGAAACGCAGCGAGCAAAATAAATAATCCAACACTGCTTTCATAACCACCACGAGAGGCCAACAAACAAGCAACCCCACCAAAGGTGAGGTTGCCCAATGTCAATATATTCGGTAGAAATTTCAAAATGCTATTAGCTTTTAGCTATAGGCTTTAAGCCGTAGGCCGTATGCAAATTTATCACCTATCACCTGCTATCAGTCACTTGTCACCAGTCACTAGTCACTAGTCGTTGGTCACCAGTCACCAGTTAGAGCGTTTGCTTCACTTCTACTTCTTCGAATGCTTCAATTTGGTCACCCACTTGAAGGTCATTGAATTTGTCGATGTTAAGACCGCACTCGTAACCTTTCGCAACTTCTTTCACGTCGTCTTTGAAACGTTTCAACGAGCCGAGAAGACCACTGTAGATTACGATACCATCGCGTATAAGACGAATCTTGTTGTTGCGAGTGATTTTTCCGTCGAGCATGAAGCAACCTGCCACTGTTCCGACTTTCGTAATCTTGAATACATCGCGGATCTCTGCAGTACCGGTGATTTGCTCTTCGATTTTTGCAGACAACATACCTTCCATAGCTTCTTTGATTTCTTCGATAGCTTTGTAGATAACGCTGTATAGTTTGATCTGAATCTCTTCGTTTTCTGCGATTTTACGCGCACTGCTGCTTGGTCGTACTTGGAATCCGACAATGATCGCGTCTGATGCAGAAGCGAGCAATACGTCCGATTCGGAGATTTGTCCAACACCTTTGTGGATGATACGTACTTGGATTTTCTCTGTAGAAAGCTTTTGCAATGAATCCACCAATGCTTCAACTGATCCATCCACGTCACCCTTAACGATAAGGTTAAGCTCTTTGAAGTCTCCAAGAGCGATACGGCGACCGATCTCTTCGATTGTAAGGTGTTTCTTCGTGCGAACACTTTGTTCACGCTGCAATTGTTGACGTTTAGTTGCGATGTTACGCGCTTCTTTTTCGTCTTCAAATACGTTGAACTTGTCACCTGCATTTGGTGCACCTTCGAAACCGAGAAGTGACACAGGAGTTGCAGGACCAGCCTCTGTTATTTTTTGTCCACGTTCGTTGAACATCGCTTTTACACGACCGCTGTATTGACCAGCAAGGATTGGATCACCGACGCGAAGTGTTCCACCTTCAACGAGTAGGGTAGCAACATAACCACGGCCTTTATCAAGCGATGATTCGATTACAGTTCCTACTGCACGTTTTTTAGGATTAGCTTTTCTATCTAGGATTTCTGCTTCAAGAAGCACTTTCTCTAGAAGTTTGTCAATGTTAAGACCTTTTTTCGCAGCCACTTCTTGGCTTTGGTATTTACCACCCCATTCTTCAACGAGGATGTTCATACCAGCAAGTTGTTCGCGGATTTTTTCAGGATTAGCTCCGTCTTTATCCACCTTATTGATTGCGAAGATCATTGGAACACCCGCAGCTTGTGCGTGACTGATTGCCTCTTTTGTTTGAGGCATCACGCTGTCGTCTGCTGCTACCACGATGATAGCGATATCTGTAACTTGAGCACCACGAGCACGCATAGCGGTGAACGCTTCGTGACCCGGAGTATCAAGGAATGTAATACGTTTTCCACTTGCAGGAAGCATTACGCTGTACGCTCCAATGTGTTGAGTGATACCACCCGCCTCACCGGCAACAACGTTTGCATTACGAATAAAGTCAAGCAACGATGTTTTACCGTGATCGACG
>JBIIBU010000281.1:0-2982 GCA_044239235.1 Flavobacteriales bacterium | reverse complement strand
TGCATTACGAAGACTGGACCATACAACTTGAAAAATAATGAAAGGAATCATTCTCGCTGGCGGCAGTGGCACTCGCCTATCTCCGCTAACTCTAGCGGTAAGTAAACAGTTAATGCCTGTTTACGACAAGCCAATGATTTACTATCCATTGAGCACTTTGATGCTGGCTGGAATTCGTGACATTCTCATAATAAGTACGCCACATGACTTACCTGGATTCGAGAAATTACTTGGAGATGGCAGTCGAATAGGATGTAATTTTTCTTATAAAATTCAAGAAGTTCCAAACGGACTTGCGCAAGCATTTGTGCTAGGGGAAGAATTTATTGGAAAGGAAAAAGCTGCATTGGTTTTGGGTGATAATATATTCTACGGAAAAGGATTTGGAAAAATTCTCCGTGAGAACACCGATATCGATGGTGGACTTGTTTATGCTTATCACGTAAACGATCCTGAGCGTTATGGAGTGGTTGAATTTGACGCCAATCAAAATGCTATTTCTATTGAAGAAAAGCCAAAGCAGCCGAAATCAAATTATGCTGTTCCCGGCCTTTATTTCTATGACAACGATGTGGTGGAAATTGCCAAAAACTTGAAGCCTAGTGCACGAGGTGAATATGAAATTACTGATGTAAATAAAACTTACCTAGAAGCTGGAAAACTGAAAGTTCAAAAGATGGACAGAGGAACGGCTTGGTTGGACACTGGAACATTTGCTTCGCTTATGCAAGCGGGACAATACGTTCAAGTAATTGAAGAAAGACAAGGCTTGAAGATTGGGTGCATTGAAGAAATTGCGTGGCGTATGGGCTTCATTGATGATGAACAATTGAATAAAGTAGCTGTTCCCTTGATGAATAGTGGATACGGTAGATATCTCATTGAACAATTAAAAGGAGAAAGATAATTTCAAATACTATGTTGACAATAGCTGAGGTTCAGGAACTCGTTCAAAAAAAAGTAGATGGTTTTTGTAGAAAAAACGGTTCAGGAGCAATTTATAAGCCTGTCAACTACATCCTCTCACTCGGAGGAAAACGCCTAAGACCGGCGCTTTCTATTCTTTCAGCCCAGGTTTTCTCCGATGATATTGAAGATGCGATTTATCCTGCAATTGCGGTAGAAGTATTTCACAATTTCACTTTGATGCATGATGATATCATGGACCAGGCACCTCTTCGCAGAGGAAAAGCTACGGTTCATGAAAAGTGGAATACAAGCGTTGCCATTTTAAGTGGCGATGCGATGATGATTCAGAGTTACCAATTGCTTCACAAGACCAATCCAGAGCGCTTTCACGAAGTATATGACATTTTCAATCAAACAGCATTGGAAGTATGTGAAGGTCAGCAGATGGATATGGATTTCGAAACGCGCAATGATGTTGAGCTTTCGGAGTACCTCGAGATGATTCGCTTGAAGACTTCTGTCCTACTTGCTGGTGCGATGAAAATCGGAGCTGTGATTGGTGGTGCGGATAAAGTGAATGCAGAAAGGCTTTATCGCATTGGAGAATATAGCGGCTTAGCTTTTCAATTATTGGATGATTATTTAGATGTTTTTGGAGACCAAGCGAAAGTGGGTAAGCAAATCGCTGGTGATATAATTTCTGACAAAAAAACATTCTTATTAATCAAGGCGTTAGAACGTGCGAAAGACACTGATGCTGAGGTGCTGAAGTATTGGATTGGCAAGCGACCTAAGGATCCTACAGAGAAAGTTCGTGCAGTAAAAACCATTTTCGAAAAGCTCGAAGTGGATGTTGCGTTAAAAGAAAAGGTGATGGAATATCACGATCGTGCATTAGGAGAACTTGATGCTATTCCTGTAGAAAAGGAGCGTAAGCAAGCGTTGTATGATTTTGCTGAAACCCTTATAGGTCGACAACACTAAGCCCATCCTATGGAAGATTCATTGATACTATTTCCGAATGATTCACTTGATTTGAATTATCGGGAATTGTACGAATCCACGTTTGAACAAATCAAGAAAGATTTCTATCCGCATGTCGATTTAGGTGAAATGCCTAAGAATTTGACTGCGGAAATTCTAAAGGAAATCGTGGAATCCAGTTTGGTAAAACTTTTACGCGAAGAGCCTCATTCCCTAGGCGCTGTGCTTTACCGAATGGATGTCAATGAAAAGGCTACCAAAGCAGCAATAGCATCATCGAAGGTAGAAGACTCTACTCGAATATTAGCATTCAGAATACTAAAAAGAGAGGCACAGAAAGTTTGGTTACGGAAAACCCTTTCTTAAACCGGCGTTGTTGACTAACTTTGCCCTTTATTACATAGATTAAGCATGGATTCTTTCTCATTTCTCAGTAATACCGACACAAACTCCATAGATAGCTTGTACACGCAGTACAAGAAAGATCCATCTTCGGTGGATATTTCATGGGCACGTTTCTTCGAAGGATTTGAATTTCAAAAAAGTGAATATGCGGTATTGCCAGGTGGTGATGCTATAAACGGCGCAGGTGCTGAAGCGTTGCAAAAAGAATTTAAGGTAATCAATTTAATCAATGGTTACCGTCAACGTGGACACTTGTTTACCAAAACAAATCCCGTTCGCGAACGACGCAAGTACTCACCTTCGTTAGAAATCGAAAATTTTGGATTGAGCGCTGCCGATTTAGAAACAACATTTCATGCAGGTACGGAAATAGGTCTTGGCGATGCTAAATTGAAAGACATCATAGCTCACTTAGACAATTCATATTGCCAAAGCATTGGTGTTGAATATCAATACATCCGCGACCCGGAGCGCGTTGCTTGGTTGCGAGAAAAAATTGAAGCGGTTAAAAAGCCTGTTTTTTCAGCTGAAGAGAAAAAAGCAATTTTCGAAATGTCGAGCCGCGCCTCTTTGTTTGAACAATACATCCACAAGAAATTTGTGGGTCAAAAGCGTTTCTCGATTGAAGGTTGTGAGGCGCTTATTCCTGCGATGGATCATGTTGTTCGTAAGGGTGCAGAAAGC
>JBIIBU010000279.1:0-3008 GCA_044239235.1 Flavobacteriales bacterium | reverse complement strand
TTAAAATTTATCTGAACACCTATACTCCTGAAAATGGTTTAGGATTTCAGTTGATGCCGTATAGTTCAACCAATGACTTAGTGCCTGCATCATATCAATTCAACAACAATCCATTCAACGCTCCTGTCTATACAATTTCTCCTGACATGCCGAGCTTTGTGGATTATGATGATGATGGGGATATTGATGTTTTTACATTTACCGAATACAGCACTACCATTTATTTTTTCAAAAATATGGCTGTAGAAAATGGCAATTGTGCGGTTCCTGAATACATCTGTGCTAATCGCTGTTATGGAATGTTTAGTGAAAGTCCAGAAAGCTTCGCGATATACACAGGATCTGAAGCGGAGTGCACGTTTAACGTGGTTGATCCACAAGGAATTCAAACATCGGATAGACTTCACACGGGTGGTATTTTGTTGAGCATTGACATGGATCAAAATGGAATTAAAGATTTGATTGTTTCTGACGTTTCTGAGCCGAATATGGCGGCTTTCATGATGGAAAATTCAATTACAGGTTTGGATAGTGCCGCTTACGCCTATTTCGACTTTCCTGCGCAGTTTGGCGGAAGTTCAGCAGTTGATATGACTCTTTTTCCAGCAGGATATTATCTTGATTTGGATGGCGATGAAATAAAGGATTTATTGGTTTCACCTAACGTCGGTAGTGAAGGATTGGACGTGAATAGCGTTTGGTATTATAAGAACGAAGGTCAAAATGATTTGCCTTCTTTTCAATACCAAACAGATGATTTTTTACAGCATGAAATGATGGACTTTGGAGTCAATAGCGCTCCTGTTTTGTTTGATGCAGACAATGATGGTCTGCTAGACTTAATAGTATCAAATCGAAAAGCTTTTTCGGTTGAAACAATTTATACATCGAAGCTTCAATTATTCCTTAATGTAGGTAATGAAGAGGTTCCTTCTTTTGAATTGGTGGATGATAATTGGCTGGATATTCCTAGTCAATTGTGGACAGCTATCTATCCTAGTTTTGGCGATCTGGACGGTGATGGCGATGCAGATTTAGTAATAGGTGATCAAGACGGATTGTTGCATGTGTATCGCAATACAGCGGTGTCTGGCAGTGCAGCTAACTTTCAAATTTGGGAGAATATTCTAACGGATGATTCTAATAGCAATATTGACGTGGGGCAGTTTGCAACTCCACAAATTATCGATTTGGATAGCGATGGATTGAATGATTTAATCGTAGGTGAAAAAAATGGAAATATCAATTTCTTCAAAAATATTGGAACGTTGTCTCAATATAATTTTCAATTGATCGAAGATACTATTGGAGATGTTGTGGCAACGAATCAACTTGGTATAAATGGATATAGCGTGCCTTTCTTTTTTAAAGATGAAAATGATTTATGGCAATTGTTGATTGGCAGTGAAACAGGTCAGGTAAATCAATATGATCAGATTGAAGGAAATATTTTTGGCTCGTTTAATTTGATTACCCAGTCGTTCGAGGGCGCGCTTGAGGGAGAGCGCAGTGCAGTTTCATACATGGATTTTACAAATGATGGAATTCGTGATTTGGTATACGGACAGAATGGGGGGGGATTGTCAGTTTATGTTTCTGAAAGTTTAGAAACAAGTGTGACGGATGTTGCGGCAACTAGCTTTGAAATTTATCCAAATCCAATTTCAAAGAATGGAACGATAACTCTTCAACTGCATTCGTTAGAAGAATTGCCAGCATTGGTCAATGTATACGACGAGTTGGGAAGAGTGGTGTCAGAATTTACAATGACAAGTCGTTCGGAGAGAATCGCTCTACAAGCAGAACGAGGCATTTATTTTGTTAGATCCGGAACGAAAACAGCCAAGCTAGTTATTCAATAACTGAGGGAGCTTCGGGCATCGGCATCCAATGTGTTACAGCAATAAAAAATTGATTGCTGCTTCCTTCACCTTGCCAGAAATGCGGTCCGTGTTTTTCGTATTTCTCTGTACCTTCTGGATAGAAATTTTCTTGAAAATGAAGGACAATTACTTCACGCAATTCGAACTCTCCGGTTTTTCCAGGAAGAAAAACTTTGTTGCCAGGGACGTATGCCAACACACGCTGATTGTTAGCAGGCAACTGATCATCAATGTCTATCCACGTGCTCATATATCTGATAGAATAACTCTTATTTGACCGAGGTGATGACGACCGTGCCAATGATAGAGGCAAAGCATTTCACGAAGTGTGAATGTCTTTTGGTATCCTGGGTGGTAGTATGTTCTTTCGAAATCTTCTATTGCCATTGACGAAAGCACTGTGCAGATTCTTTCGTGCAAACCTTCAACCATTCGGAGAGAAGGTTCGTAATTCTCTATCAATGAATCCGGCAGTTCTGCCCATAGATTTTCATCGTAAGGTTTTATTGTAGGATGGTCTTCTGTTAATGTCACTTTTAAACGAATGAGACAGTTGGCATGACTATCTGCAATATGATGAATGATTTGCGTAGCTGTCCATCCGCCTTCTCTATAAGATTGCTGCCTTTGTTTTTTAGAAAGTTTAGCAACTGCAGAGCGCAAATCAGCAGGCAATGCTGCCATATCTGCGATCATCACTTTGATTAATTCAGGACTTAGTTGGTCGTGATATTTAGTTTGACCGATTGGGTATTTGCGAGCTTCGAGATTCATTAGTTTCCTTTGAAATTTGGTTTGCGTTTTTCCATGAATGCGGTCACACCTTCGCGATAGTCGTTTGAACTACCGGCACTGATTTGCAATTTTTCTTCTAAAAGTAATTGTTCTTCGAAAGTATTATTCATTGCCTCGTTGAGTGCTTGTTTTGTAAGCGCTAGTCCATACGTAGGCATTGCAGCTACTTGCGAGGCTAATGCTTGAAGTGAATCTTTGAATTGGTCATCTGCAAATACTTTGTAAAGCATGCCCATTCTTTCACCTTCTATTGCGCTCACTTTATCACCAAGCATCATCAGTGCAGAGGCTTTTTGAAAGCCAATTAATCGAGGAAGAAAATAAGTTCCA
>JBIIBU010000039.1:0-12092 GCA_044239235.1 Flavobacteriales bacterium | reverse complement strand
TGGAGCATTTTCACCTTTGTATTCACCGCCCATGTAAACTTTGGTTTGGCTAGACTTGTTGTAAGCCGCCAAATAAATTTCAGCTTCAAACTCATCACCACGAAGAACGTAGCTTTGTTTTGGAACGACAGCCACTGTAACGTCCGTAAATTTCAAATCGGAAGCGTTGATACCGCCTGCAAGAGACATACATACGTTATTCTTAGCGTTCATTACGTCAGTTTGCACTTTCGCAAGATTTGCTAGGACAGCTACAAGAGGCATGTGGTAGTAGTTGTTGGTTTCCCAAGGTTCCTTGTTACCATCATGATCTTCTCCTTCACCGAATACGAATGTATTGGTGATTGAAGCTTTCACGTCTTCGGGAAGTGTCCATGACTGACCAGATGAATCTGCTTTCATTACTGAAATACCCATCAATTTGTCACGGAATTCTTCAAGCTTCATGCGAAGTTCCTTTGCTGAGAAAGGACCATCTTTTGGAGTTTGGGGTTCTGCCCCTACAAGTAGTGCTGTGTTATTTTGGTTTTCATCTGGAGTTGAAACGATAAGTTTACCGTCGGCATCTTTAGTATCCGCATAGATAGCTTTACCATCTATCATGAATTCTTCAAAACCGGTTCCATCTGCATTACCTTTCATAGAAGACGCCATAACGCGGGCTTTCATCTCTTCGATGTAAGCCATCATAGCATCAGTCCACTGATCCACTTCAACAACTTTCTGTTGGAATGGTACTGCTTTAGCACCTTCCGTTGAGCTATTGATTGCATCAATGGTAGCTTGAGATTTCTGATCGAGAATCTCATTTGTTTTACCCAAACCTTTATTGATTTGGATAAACGCGTTGAGTACATCTTTGGAGATGTTCATCGCGAGAAGAGCGGTGAGTACTAAGTACATCATACCGATCATCTTCTGTCTGGGGGTTTCTTTACCGCCTGCCATTTTTTTATGAAATGTTTATTAGGGTTAATCTTTGTTTTGAGAGGCTATTCAGAATAGCACCACAACATTGATTATTGGCGGGCAGTACCCATTGCGTTAAGCATGTTCGCGTAAACGTTGTTAAGCGATTTAAGGTTTTTAGAGAGTTCAGAAATGTTCTCTTTATAAGCCTTAGTATCTTCAACAGAATCCGCAAGATTCTTAACAAGTGCTGTCATATCACCGAACATTACGCGGCTTTTCTCAAGCTCAGTAAGTTGGAGTTCGTACATGTTATTCAAAGCAGACAAGTTCTCTGACATTTTTTGTAGAGAAGCACCTGCAGCCTTACCTTCTTCAGCGTGAGAGCTGATACCAACTAGGGTCTCAGATGCTGCTGCATAAGTGTCAGCAAGAACAGAAACTTTGCCTGATGCAGTTCTAAGAGTATTTGCGTACTCAGTAGACGCTGTAGCAGCTTCAGTAGAATCGGCCATGTTGCGAGCATTTGTACTAAAAGTACGCATACCATCACCAAGACTAGCAATCAGTTCAGGTTCAATTTTAGCCTCAGCGAGCATGTTGTCCAGTTGAGCAGTAAGACTTCCTGTAGAAGCTCCTCCTCCAACGTGCTTGCTTTTGTTGCCTTCTTTAGCCAATTTCTTTTGATCATCAGGCATAGCCAATTCTGGGTATACCAAAGACCAATCTGGTTCTTCGTGTAGAGGTTCGAATGCCGAGAAGAAGAAGATAACTGCTTCTGTTGACAAACCTACTACTAGTAGTGCTGATGCGAATGGCCAGTGTTGAATCTTGAACATTGCACCTACGATCACGACGGCAGCTCCAATTCCATAGAGCTTTGCCATAAAATTCTTCCAGGCTTTACTTCCAGGTTTCATTGTTTTTTCTTGCTTGTTGGTTTATGAATTGGTTTAAATTGAGGCCTTATTCAGGGGCGTTGAAATCTTCAGGGGCTACGTTCTTACCGCGACCCAAGTAGCTCATCACATTTCGGAAACCGATGTATGATTTTGCCGTGTCTTGGTATTCGTAAGAGCGAGTACCTGTTTGGATAAAGTATCCAATATCTTTCCAGCTTCCACCGCGGATTACTTTACGCTTCATGCTTGGGGGATCTTCGGCAAGAGCTCTGTAATCGTATTCGGATGACATATCGTGTGTAAATTCATACACAGACTCATCAAACGCTGTGTTAGTCCATTCAGACACGTTTCCAGCCATGTTGTATAGACCATAGTCATTTGCAGAATATGATGCGATAGGAACAGTATAACAACCGTTGTCTTCCACATAGTCACCGCGCATTGGCTTGAAGTTAGCTAGTGGACAACCTAGGTTGTTACGGATATAAGGACCACCCCATGGGTATGGAGAAAGTTCTTTTCCACCGCGAGCAGCATACTCCCATTCAGCTTCGCTTGGAAGGCGGAAACGCTGAACAAAAGTTTCTCCTACTTTCAACTTATAATCGTTCATGATTTGAGTTCTCCATGCAGAGAACGCTTGACATTGACCCCATGATACGCCAACTACAGGATAGTCATCGTAAGCTGGATGCCAGAAATAAGTTTCAGTAAGTGGCTCGTTAAAACCATATGTAAAGTCGTGGATCCAGCACAAAGTGTCAGGATACACAGGGATTACCTCTTTAATTACGAATTGAGAACGATCGCTATGACCACGCACAGAGTGAAGTTGGTTAAGCTGGTTAGCTTCGCCATACTCTTCATCTTTGCCAGCCTTATTAGCTGCACTCTTCAAATCGATCCACCAGTAGGTGTAAAGTAGCTTGCGCGTATCTACTTCTTTCTTGTTGTAGAAACGCTCAGCACCTTGAAGGTAAAATTCGTTCATGTATTCATAAACTTCCTCATTTTCCATGTCTATTTCCTCTTCCCAATTGAGGATATAGCCTTTGTCAATAAGGTCCTCTAGAGATTTTCCGGTATTCTCATCTTCAGTGATGGCAAAACCTTCAATCTCATTCTGAGCCAACGCGTCTCTCATCAGAGAGTCACGCACGTAGTACACGAACTGACGATACTCGTTATTCGAGATCTCGTGCTGGTCGATGTAAAACGCAGGTAAGGTTACAGTTTTGGAACGCGCGTTCAAGGCGTAAGGCACGTCTTGATCACTTGGTCCCATTGTGAATGACCCGAAGTGTATGTAATTCATACCATACGGGTTCACTTGTACCCATTCTTCTCTCGGGTAAACTCCTACGAGTTCTCCGCGAGGTCCAGAGTAGCAGCTTGCTAGGGCACTAACGATTAATAAATAAAGCAACGATTTTTTCATGATTTCCCTTTTTTAGTAATCAACTCCACTCTTTTTAAGGCGTGGCGAACTAAAACTCTTTAAAAACTTATGAGGCGCAGGTTCCTTAGGTTTACGTGAGTATAACTGTTCGGGTTTCAATTTATTTTACAAGAAGCGCGGGTTATTGTGACGAAGTTTAACTACAACCTTGTCAAGGCTGAAGCAATAGGTCACAAAAATCTCGTGCGAACCTGATGAATAATTGCGTATCTCAGAAGTTGTAACGTCGTATGCATATCCAAGGCGAAGGCCGTGGTTGTAAGTTGTGCTTGATCCACCTTTAGTAGTAACTGAAGTCGGGAACACTTTTTCAAAACCTACCATTGGAGAGATTGCGTCACCGAAACGGTAAGACAAACCACCCCAAACCATATTATTCCAAAGCGCGTTGGCATTCAAATCAATAGCAGGAGATGCTTTCAAATCGGATTTAATCAAAGCATTTGTGCGAATAACGATTGGCTGAGAGCTCAACGGGAAGTTGTATCCACCCATTAGATATACGTGACGTGCTGATTTCAAATTCAAATCAGAAAACTCAGCAGCAGTCAAGTGTGTTGCAGACAATCCAGCGTAAAAATTCTCACCATAAAGTGTTGCACCAAAACTCAAATCAAATTTTGTTTCAGCTACTTCTTTATTTGGGATAGCGCTATCGTCTGGATCGATGTAAACCCAATTAGCACCTAATTTCTTGTTTAGCATTCCCAAACCAAGACCAAGACCCAATTTCATTCCATTACCCAAATCAAATTTTGGAGCAATAGCCAATCTGAAGGAGTTGTTTTTTTCTTGACCTAGTAAGTCATTAAAGAAAGTCAATCCATAACCCAATTCTTGTTTCTTAACCATTGCATTACCTGAGTAATTAAACAATGATGTTTTTGGGTCGCGGTCAAATCCATCCCACTGGTCGCGGTAGAATATAGAAACGCAATGCATAGGATCAATACCGGCAGCTGCTGGGTTGAATGATTGACGATCAAACATCCAATAAGTGAACTGCGGATCCTGCTGCGCGAACGTAGAGAGCGTGCTAAGTGCTATGGCTACAACAAGTAAACTCTTCTTCATATAATGGTTTCTAATGTGTTAAGCTATTCTTCTCGGTATAAAGGTACTTTTTCGAAAGTCGCTAAAGTACACACTTTTTTCAAGTCACAAAAAAAAATTGAATAATAACACAAAGTTATTCACACCAAAACAGGTACCCTGACTGGGCATTTTGGCGATAAAACCATTATCAAAACCGATGTAACTCACTTAAAATCAGACTAATTTCTGATAGGTTTTCCACCATCTATCCGGCATTTCATCGTTGGTCGCCAACTGGTATTCTTCATACGTACAAGGGACCAAATGGTGCCTTTCGTACTTATTTTCGGTTCCAGCGGGGTAAGGAACGTCCATCCACCAGCGATCTGATCGATTGCTTTTGTAGAAAACTAGCTCATGTGATTCAGATACCATATTTACTATGTAGCGCAAATACTCGCTATAGTCACCTACAGGATAATCAGCCTTTCTAGACAAGAATCCATCAATAAAGCACCATACCATCTGAGCAATTAATTGTGCAGTTTGATTGTCTCTATCAAACTCGGGATTGTACTCATAGATTCCAAAAGATGTCAGCTTATCACTAAGTCCGCCATACCAGCACAGTTGGGCGGCCTCATGACCGTAAAAACCGTTTGGCCCTGCAACTCCACAACCAGGCGCCTCACTTCTTCTTACCGCGCTGATGTCGAAACTCAATAAATCTGCATTTCGAATGATTGGCTCGTTGCGAAGAATGTGTTGTCCTTGCATTTCACCCAATCTGAAATTATCAAAATACATCTTGCTCATCAATTCAATCAACTGTGGATCGGTCAGGTACCTCTGATGACCAATGTTAGAATAATTGAATAGAAAATTCGGCTTGTGTAGAACAATTTTATTCAAATAGCCTTTGCTAGATAAATCTTCTGGATTCTGACCAAAATCTAAACTTGGGTCAATCGTAACCAAGTTGACAGTCTGCTCCATCGTTTCGTAGGCAAGGTAATTTGCATAAGTCAAATCTTGAGAGCCACCAAGAATTATAGGAATAATGCCTTTCTTTAATAAGATTTGGCATGTCTGATTTAAAGCAAAATATGTATCACTGATTTCATTGCCAGGTTGGATATTGCCAAGGTCAATTAAGTCTGGTGCAGAATCAAACTGGAATAGGTTGTAAAACTCTTTTCTAATTCTATCAGGCCCTTTTGCGCAGCCGCTATTCCCAACACTGTTGCGGTCTTCTAGCACACCAATAAGCGCCAATTTTTTCCCTTCCAACTCTTCAAGATCGCCTGTGAAAAATGTCACATGGTTAATCAACTGCGAGGGTTGGTTCTCGTGTTTCTCGATTGTGCTCGAGTCAAATGGTTTAAAGAAAACTGAAATATCCATAACAAGTAACGCACCAATTGGTGCGTTACGAAAGTATCATTATGAATAGTGGGATTTTGTATGAATCCTACTTTGTATTAACATTTGACTTTTAGCATCATAAACTACTTCTTTTTTGTTGCTGCCTTTTTTGCTGGAGCTTTTTTCGAAGCAGCTTTCTTAGCTGGGGCTTTCTTAGCTGGTGCCTTTGAAGCCGTCTTCCCTCCTCTTCCTCGCGCAGGTTTTGGTGGATTCTCCGCTACGATAGTATCAATCTCTGCCAATGTCAATGTCTTTGGATCTTTTCCCTTTGGAATTTTGAAATTGTCTTTGCCCACTTTGATGTAAGGACCATAACGACCGTTCAACACTTGAACATCTGGGCGTTCTTCGAACAACAAAATTTGAGCAGCAAGTACACTTTCAATTTTATCTTTTACCAACTGAACCGCTCTATCAAATTCAATCGTATATGGATCATCCCCTTCTTTTACTTTAAGTGAAGCAAAGGTGTTTCCATGTTTCGCATAAGGGCCGAAACGACCAACGTTTACAACAATCGGCTTGCCTTCATATTCACCAAGATTTCTTGGAAGATCAAAAAGCTTAAGCGATTGTTCCAAAGTGATATTTCCAATACTTTGATCAGGTCGAAGTGATGCGAATTTCTTTTCTTCATCATCGCTCGCTCCGATTTGAACAATTGGCCCAAAACGACCGATGCGGACGATAACTGGTTTGCCTGAAACAGGATCTGTTCCTAGCTCACGTTCACCAGTTGCGCGTTGCGCTTGCAACATAGTATCAGCAACGTTGGTATGGAACGGTGTATAGAATCGTTTCATCATTTCTTGCCACTGAAGTTTACCTTCAGCGATATCATCGAATTCCCCTTCTACTTTAGCTGTGAATCCATAGTCAAGAATATTTGGGAATTGATCTACCAAGAAATCATTCACGACGATTCCAATATCTGTTGGGAAGAGTTTAGATTTCTCTGCCCCTGTATTTTCTACTTTTTCTTCTTTGTTGATTTGCCCGCCTTTTAGAGTAAGGACTTCAAAAGGTCTTGGAGTTCCTTCGCGATCTTTCTTCTCTACATACTCTCTATTTTGAATAGTAGAAATGGTTGGTGCATAAGTAGAAGGACGACCGATACCCAATTCTTCAAGACGCTTTACCAATGAAGCCTCAGAATATCGTGACGGCTTTTGAGTGAAGCGTTGAATAGCAGTCATGTCAATCAAATCAAGATTTTGACCAACGGTTAAAGGAGGAAGCATTCCGCTGTTTCCTTCATCGCCTTCTTCATCATCAGTGCTTTCGATATAGACTTTTAAGAATCCGTCAAACTTAATTACTTCGCCTTTTGCTTGCATCACTTCTTCCATGGTAGAAATAGAAATGGTAGCTGTTGTACGCTCCAATTCCGCGTCTGCCATTTGTGATGCGATGGTACGCTTCCAGATCAACTCATATAGACGTTGTTCGTCGCGTTCTCCTTCTACCACGTGGTTGGCCATCTCGGTAGGTCGAATAGCCTCGTGTGCCTCTTGTGCGCCTTTACTTTTTGTAGTAAATTTTCGTGGTTTTGAATAGTTATCTCCGAATGAAGCGCCAATCTCCGCGCGGCAAGCCTCAGATGCGAAATCAGAAAGATTCACACTATCTGTTCTCATGTAAGTGATTTTTCCACTTTCATAAAGACGCTGTGCTACAACCATCGTTCTGCTCACACTGAATCCCAATTTTCTACCTGCTTCTTGTTGAAGTGTAGAAGTGGTAAATGGTGCGGCTGGAGTTCTTTTACTCGGTTTTGTTTCGATTCCTTTTATGCCAAAGTTGGCTCCAATACATTTTTCTAAAAATGCATTTGCTCCAGTGCCATCAGCCATTTTCTTGGATAGTTCTGCCTTCAAAGTAGCTGTGCCCAGATCAAAATTACCTCTGACATTGTAGAAAAATTGAGAATTGAAATTCTGAATTTCTCTTTCACGTTCAACGATGATACGCACTGCAACTGATTGCACGCGACCGGCGCTGAGGGATGGTCTAACTTTTTTCCAGAGTACTGGAGAAAGTTCGAAACCAACCAATCTATCTAAGACACGACGCGCTTGTTGTGCGTTAACCAAGTCGATATCCAACTTACGTGGATTATCGATGGCTTTAAGAATTGCTGTTTTGGTGATTTCCGAAAAAACGATACGCTTTGTTTTTTCGATAGGAATTTCGAGCGCTTCGAGTAAGTGCCAAGATATAGCCTCCCCTTCGCGGTCCTCATCCGTCGCCAACCAAACCACTTCGGCTTTCTGTGCAAGTTTCTTCAAATCTCTCACAACATCCTGTTTGTCTGCGGTGATTTCATAGACCGGAACAAAGCCTTTTTCGACGTTTATAGCTAGATCATTTTTGGGTAAATCTCTCACGTGACCGTAACTTGACTTTACGGTAAAATCCTTTCCAAGGTACCCTTCAATGGTCTTAGCTTTGGCCGGAGACTCAACTATAACTAGGTTTTTTGACATTCCTTCGCTCGTTTTTTCGCATTAAAAACTCTTGAGATTGCTCACTTGAGTGGGGGCAAAAATAGACGGATTTGGTTCCGTTCGTCATTTATCTATAAAATCGTATATTCTGGCTTATGCATTTTTATACCTTATATATGGTCTATCAAAAGCGCTATATTTGCCGCCCTGTAAAATAATTTTCAATACAGACAACACTGTGGAAGAAAAAGTAATTGATGAAAACCGTCAGGGTGAATTTCTGATGGTAGAGAACCCTTCGCCCGCTCCAGGACGCAAGCTCCTTCTCGAAAGTTATGGTTGTTCTATGAATTTTTCTGATTCAGAAATCGTAGCCTCCATTTTATCTGAAGCTGGTTTTTCAACCACGCGGGACCCGGAACAAGCCGATTTAATTTTAGTCAACACATGCGCTATTCGTGATAATGCTGAACAGCGCGTTCGTGGCCGTCTTGCTTTTTTCAAGTCGATCAAAAAGCGTAAGCCTGAATTAGTTGTAGGCGTGCTTGGCTGCATGGCCGAGCGCATTCGCGAAAAATTGGTCGACGAAGATAAATTGGCTGATTTGGTTGTTGGTCCGGATGCCTATCGTGATTTGCCCAACTTAATTGAACAAGTTGACAACGGCCAAAGAGCAATCAACGTGTTACTCAGTCGTGAGGAAACGTATGCCGAGATTACGCCGGTGCGTCTCAATAGTAATGGTGTCACTGCTTTTATTTCAATCATGCGTGGTTGTGATAACATGTGTTCCTTCTGCGTGGTGCCTTTCACCCGTGGCCGCGAGCGCAGTCGTGATCCAAAAAGTATTGTGGCAGAAGCAACTGAGCTATTTAACAATGGATATCGTGAGGTTACCCTTTTGGGACAAAATGTAGATAGCTACAAATGGAATATCACTGCGAAAGGAGAAGTGATTGATACAAATTCGCCGACAGTGAATTTTGCGCAATTGATGGAGATGGTCGCATTAGTAAGCCCAGACCTACGTATTCGTTTTTCTACAAGTCATCCAAAAGATATGACCGATGAGGTTCTTGAGGTAATGGCTAAGTATGAGAATATTGCCAAATACATTCACCTGCCTGTGCAAAGCGGCAACTCAGATATGCTAAAACGCATGAATCGTGGGTATAATCGCGAATGGTATATGAATAGAATTGCTGCCATCAAGCGCATTTTGCCAGAGGCCGGATTGAGCACAGATATTATCGCAGGATTTTGTGGCGAAACAGAAGAGGAACATCAAGATACAATGTCATTGATGGCTGAAGTAAAATATGATTTATCGTATACTTACAAGTACAGCGAACGTCCGAGAACTCTAGCGGAACGGAAATACGAAGATGATGTGTCGGAGGAAATAAAAAGTCGCCGACTAGATGAAATCATCACGCTACAGCGCAAATGCACTCGTGAACGCACTACAACCTACTTGAACCGAACGTATCGAGTATTAGTAGAGGGATTTTCTAAAAAATCAGAAGAGCATTTAAGTGGAAGAAATAGTCAAAACATGATGATTGTTTTTCCTAAAGAAAATGCAGCTCCTGGAGATTATGTTGATGTATACGTGGATGACTGCACAGCGATAACCCTATTAGGTAATATCACGGCGCATTATCCAAGGGTGAATTCGGAAGTTCAAGTAAATCACTAAATCCGATTCATTTTATTGAGAAAAACTGACAAACCGTCAGTATATTCGTGACTTCAAATTATGGAGATTCAAACAGTAAAACAGCGTTTCGAGATCATTGGCAATTCGCCATTGCTGAATCGTGCGTTGGATATTGCAATACAGGTGGCACCTACGAATATTTCCGTTTTAATCAGCGGAGAGAGTGGCGTTGGTAAAGAGGTCATCCCAAAAATTATTCATCAACTTAGTTCAAGAAAGCACGGACCTTACATCGCAGTAAACTGCGGTGCAATTCCTGAAGGCACTATAGATAGCGAGCTTTTCGGTCACGAAAAAGGATCTTTCACTGGTGCACATGAAGCTAGAAAAGGATATTTTGAAGAGGCTAACGGCGGAACAATTTTCCTCGATGAAGTTGCCGAGTTGCCTTTGGGCACTCAAGTTCGATTACTTCGTGTTTTAGAAACGGGAGAATTCATTCGTGTCGGTAGCTCAAAGGTTATCAAGACGAATGTTCGTGTTGTTGCGGCGACCAATGTGGATTTCAGTGCGGCATTGCAAGCTGGCAAATTTCGTGAAGACCTGTATTACCGTTTGAGTCAGGTGCCGATTAAGATGCCTGCATTGCGCGAGCGTCGTGAAGATTTGATTATGCTGTTCAGAAAGTTCACTACAGATTTTTCTGAAAAATATAGAATGCCTGTATTGTCATTAACAGACGATGCATCGCAATTACTTGTGAATTATTCATGGCCAGGTAATGTTCGTCAATTGAAGAATATTACTGAGCAGATGAGCGTTTTGGAGGAGAAGAGAGTCATTGATGCCGATGTTCTATTGCGTTATTTACCAAGTGAGGGGTTCAATAGCAAGCCTATGGTAATGGGCAAAGGTGGTCAGCAAGATTTTACAGAGAGAGAAATTCTTTATAAGGTTCTTTTTGAGATGAAAAATGACTTGAACGATTTGAAAAAATTGGTTCTAGGAATGATTCAAAGTGGTGGAAATTTTGTTCCGAATCAAGAAAATGAAGCCTTGTTTGAAAAGGTTTTTAATGACGAGGAGATTGAGCAGGAAACTGCAAGCTCCTTCCCTACTGTGAGCAATAATTCAAGCATGATTCATCTTCCACAATCCAGAATAGAGACGCAAACAGCGCATACTTCGCATGAAGAGGTGGAAGAATCATTGAGTTTATCTGACAGTGAAAAGGATTTGATAAAAAAGGCACTTTCAAAGCACAAAAACAAGCGTAAGTATGCTGCTGAAGAGTTGGGCATTTCTGAAAGAACTTTATATAGAAAAATAAAAGAATACAATCTGGGTAAGTAGTTTTTGTATTGAAATGAAATTGAAATTCGCATTTATAGTAATGGCAGTATTCATGATGGTTTCATCATGCGAGGTTCGCTATTCTATGACGGGCGGGCAATTCAGCGGAGCGAAAACTTTTTCTGTAGACTTATTCAAATCACAAACTGCACTTGCAAGTCCTATCTACGCACAACAATTGACGGAGGCTTGCAAGTCACTTCTATTGAGTCAGAGTCCGCTGAAATTAGCGGAGAATGATGGTGAATTGCAGTATGAAGGATTTATCACAGAATATAGGGTAACGCCCGTGGCTATTCAAGGCAATGAAACAGCTTCTTTGAATAGATTGACCATTACGGTAAAATTGAAATATATCAATACATTAGAACCTGAACTTAGTTTTGATAAGACATTTTCAAAGTTTGCTGATTTTGATGCAACGAGTGATTTGCAGTCAGTTCAAGCATCACTTTGGGAAACAATAAATGATCAATTGATGCAGGAGTTTTACAACGCCAGTGTAGGCAATTGGTAGAAGAAATTTGGATACCTCGCTAATATATCAGGCTTTAGAGCAGCCATCATTGCGGAAGCAGATTCCACTCGAAGAGTTGGAACGCATTCAGGCTGCCTATCCCTATTTCACGGCAGCTCAAGTTTTATTGGCAAAAATTTATCAGGAGAATAAAGATCACCGCTATGCAGATCAATTACAGCAAGCGGCGCTTTATGCGATTGATAGGAAGGTTTTGTCGGAGTATATGAAGGAAAATGAGGAAGTGGGGAAGTGGGGAAATGGGGAAATGGGAAAATGGGAAAATGAGGAAGTGGGGAAATGGGAAAATGAGGAAGAGGCCGTTCAGAATGAGAAACAGAATCAGAATGAGAATGAATTGAGGGGGGAGAGTGAGGAGGAG
>JBIIBU010000038.1:0-12132 GCA_044239235.1 Flavobacteriales bacterium | reverse complement strand
TGCATGCCCAAATTTCTTCCTCTGTTATGTAGTCGCGTAACAATGATTTTCCATCTTCTTTCCACTCACCACCATTGCTATCCATTGCTTTTCCAACCTCTTCCAAACGATCTCTCGTATCCATCATTATTTTGCGAGGAGAAAGCAATTTACCCGTTTGATTCGCAGGACAACTGGATGTGCAGCGTCCGCACTCAGTGCATGAATAAGCGTTCATCAATTGAACCCAATTCATGTCGAAAACATCCTTTGTTCCAAAACGCTGAGGAGCTCCATCGCCTGCAGGTGCTGCCGCATAAGGATCTGCATTTGGATCCAACATCAACTTTACTTCGCGCGTCACACTCTCTAAGTTGTCGAATGCTCCAGCAGGTTTAAGTTTAGAATAGTAGGTGTTCGGAAAAGCGATAATAATATGCAAGTGCTTGCTGTAAGTCAAGTAAACAATGAATGCTAAAATTCCAATGATATGGAACCACCATGTAAAGCGTTCAACTGCAATCAAGCCTGTTTCACTAAAATTGCTCATTAAAGGCACCATGAATTGGCTAATAGGGAAACTTCCCGCTTCATGATAATGTATGCTGTGTTTTTGCTGTAATAAAGAATCTGCAGCATTCATTGTAAGAAATGCCGTCATCAAACAGATTTCGATAAATAGAATGATGTTGGCATCGTTCTTCGGCCATTTGGTCATTTCGCGCATTTGGAAGCGCGCAATCTTCAAGACATTTCTTCTCATCAAGAACACCACGCAAGCTACCAAAACCAGGAAAGCGAGAATTTCAAATGAACCAATAAGGAAATTATAAAGTGGTCCGATGAAAGAGAGAACACGGTGCGTTCCGAATATTCCATCGATCAAAATTTCAATTACTTCAATATTGATAATGATGAAGCCTGCGTACAAAATGAAATGTAGGATGGCCGGAATAGGGCGGGAGAACATTTTACCCTGACCCAATGCCACGCGAATCATTGTCATTAAGCGAACAGATTTGTCCCCTTCGAGAGTTACATCTTTGCCAATGAGAATATTGCGCTTAACGAAAGCAAATCGTTTCCAAGCTAAATAGGATGCTGAAACCAATAGCACCAAAAAAAGTACCTGTGCAATCATAGAATCTTGTTAAGATGTGCCAAACTTAAGGCCTTTTCAGTTAATCACCATAGGGGTGATTACTTCATTTTCCCAACTTCTTCACGAACTTGTTCAAGTTCTTGCTTAGAAAGTTCGGCTTTGTCTTTGCGGCCAATAAGTGAGAAGCTTACATAGCGCTTTGGATGCACGCGCATATCATCTAAGAGTAGATCAAGACTATGAGATGCAGCCAATAATTCTGTATGCAAAGAATCGTTGTTAATGAGTTGTCCGAGAGTACCCTCGCCGGAATTAACCTTTGTAAGTACCTCTTCAAATCCACCCAGGGCTTTGTTGACGCGAAGCACCGTAGTCGCTAATTCCAATCTAGCCAATGTATCGCTGAGAGTCGAAACGTTGTTGATGGCTTTGGTTAAGCTCGCATTATTGTCTTTTAGATTGGTAGTGATTGATTCCACGTTGGTGAAGATATCGTCCAATTTCCCACTGTTATTGGCTAAAAGAAGGTCGAGATTTCCGGTGGTACTTTCAAGGTTTTTCATGGTCTCTTTGAGACTATTGAAAACCGTGGTTAAACCGTCTTTACTGTTCGCTGTACCAAGAACTACATTCAGATTAGTTAGAACGCTATCAACGCTTGCGAAAAGGTCGAGGGTCTTCTTTTTCAATGGTTCTATTTCCTCTCGAATTGTTTCTGTCAATCCTAATGCGACAGAGCTTGTAAGTGTATCGCCATCAGACGCGAAGATGGGACTCTCGCCCATAATCAATCGAATGGCTTTGCCTCCGAAAAGATCTGCATCGAATATTTCAAGTTTGGTATCTGAAGGAATATTGAGTTTGCTGTCTTTGATTACTACTTCTACGATGAGGGTTCCGCTTCCATCTGGGTTCATTGAAACTTCTGCAACACTTCCGATTTTGTAACCATTTAGAATGACTGCGTTGGATGCCGTCAAGCCAGCGAGGTTTTCATATACGGCAAAGTAATGCGACTGTTTAGAAAACAGATTTATACCTTTCAAATAGTTCACCCCGATATAGAGAACAGCAATAGTTAAAACGACTACTATACCGATGATGAATTCCTTAGTTACTTTCATCTCACTTGTTTGATTTTGCAATAGCCTCGTTCAAATCTAGCTTTTTGCCATTTTCAAAAGATACTATAAAAGCGTCTTTGAATCCCATTTCACGCAGGATTTTTTGCATGTCCTTCGCTTCTTGGAAATTGGGTGTTGAGCCTGCTAGGTATTTATAAACGTTGCCGCTAATGTACTCATCTACTTTGTCAAGCCCCTTGAATTCGGATGATTTCTTATTCAAAGGTTTTGAAGATGTTAAAATCTGAACCTGAAACTTCACACCCGTAGAAACTTCCTTGTATACAACTGCGGTTGTTTTCGCTGCGGGTGTATTTGGTTTGACAGGAATCTTGTCATCTTTCACTGCTGGATTTTCTGCCGCTACTGCTCCTGCCTTTGTGGCCGCCTTGTCACGGAATTCTTTGAATGCCTTGTAGATTGAAAGCGACATTTTACTTTTTCCGTCAGGGGTTTGAAGAAAGTCTTCTTCCGTGCTATTTGTCAAAAAGCCTAATTCTACTAGAACACTAGGCATATTTGTGAATGAAATCACATAATAACCAGCTTGTTTCACACCGCGGTCTTTACGACCTACTTTTACTCTGAAGTCATCTTGAATTCCTTTGGCAAGTGACAAACTTTGGTCTAAAAAGACATTTTCTCTCAAACTTAAAGCGATGTATGTGTCTGGATTTTTAGGATCGAAACCATCGTAGTCCTTTTCATAGTTCTCTTCTAAATAGATGGATGCATTTTCGCGCATCGCTGTTTGCAAGCTCTCTTCGGATTTGTGGAGTCCCATTACATAGGTCTCAGAGCCGAAAGCTTCTTTGTTGGCGTTTGCATTGCAGTGAACAGATATGAAAAGGTCGGCTTGTGCTTTGTTTGCAATCTTAACACGTTCATTTAGAGATGGAAAGATGTCTGTTTTGCGAGTGTAAACCACTTCGACATCTGGATAATTGGTCTCAATCATTTTACCTAATTCTAAGACCACATCGAGGGAAATGTCCTTTTCCGTGCGCTTGTGTCGGCCTGTACCAAGGTTTCCTGGGTCCTTTCCGCCGTGGCCTGCATCGAGAACAACGGTGAATGTTTTTGATGGATCACGCAGGGGAGTTGTAGTTGCTCCAATAAAAATCGCAGCGCAGGCAAGAATTGCTATCGCTAAGCGTTTCCCTGTATTTGTCGAAACTCTCCTATTCATTTCAATTGATTTTGCTTCCTTATGCATAGCTTTGGCGCCGATAATCTGCAGATCTTACAAAAGTATTTTGCTCAAATGGCGTTGGAGCGCGGCTTTTATGGTTTTTTCATTGTTTTGATGTTGATAAGCATCAGCCATTCCGCCGTATCCCAAACCCAGGTCCTAGATTCTCTGCAAATGGTTCAAAACAATAACGTTGCCAATCCTGATTCTATTATAGATGTGGCGGAGATTGCCATTGATAATGAGGTTTTTTACTACGGAAAGGATAGCACAGTGATGGATTTAGATGCCGAAAAGATCTATTTGTACGGGATGGACTCCTATGTGAAGTACGGTGATCTTGAAGTTAAGGCGGCAAGAATTGAGTTTTCTTTCCAGGATTTTACCGCTTTTGCAAAAGGAATTCCTGATAGTACAGGAAAATTAATAGGCCGTCCAGTTTTTAAAGAAGGAGAAAGTCAATTTGAAGAGGATTCCCTTTCTTATAATTTCAAAACAAAAAAAGGGATGAGTTATGGTGCCACCACTCAACAGGGTGATATGTATCTCATTGCAGGAGTTTCAAAAAAGCAAGCAAACAATTGGATTGACATTGGAAACGGAAAATTGACGACTTGCGATAATCCAAACCCACACTATTATTTCCATTTAAAAAAGGCCATAGCTATTCCCGATGAGAAGGTTGTGAGTGGACCGCTCTACATGAAGGTTAGAAAAGTTCCAACTCCTCTTGCATTGCCCTTTGGATTTTTTCCGAATAAGAAAGAAAGTTCACACGGAATTCTTTTGCCAGGTTATGGAAATGGAAATGAACGGGGTTATTTTCTTCAGAATTTGGGCTATTACATTCCTCTTTCAAAGCATTGGGAAACAAGCATGTTGTTTGATGTTTATACTCGAGGTTCTTGGGTAGCAAGGAATAAAACGAATTACAAAAAGCTCTATAAGTATTCTGGGGGTTTTAATGTCAGTCGCACTGTTAGTAAGACCGGTATTCCTGAGTTGAATACGGTTGCAAAGTTGAAGACGTTCAATGTGCAATGGAATCATACACAAGACGCTAAAGCTCGTCCGAATTCACGATTCAATGCTAATGTGAATGTTGGTTCAAGTAGAAATTTCACGAATAATTTAAATAGCTCTCAGCAAGATTTCTTGTCGAGCACATTTCAATCTTCCGTGCAATGGAACAAGTCATTTCCGGGAACACCATTTGCGTTGGGCGTAAGTGCGAATCACACACAGAACACACAAACAAGAAATGTTAGTGTTACGCTTCCTGCTGTGGCATTGACGATGTCTCGCGTGAATATTTTCAAAAAAGTTTTTGTAAAAAATCCTATTGGTTTCAATGCTTCGGGAGCGCTTGAGAATTCGATTACTACTAATGAGAGCAATTTCCAATTTAACAATTTGGATTACTTGTCAGGCATTGCAAAGAATGGAGCGAGTTACAATGGATCGTTGAGCACGAGTTTGAAATTACCTAAAGGGATTTCGTTCAACCCGAGTGTTAGCGGTAATTGGTTGTGGACATTTAAGTATTTGGAAAAAAGTTTGGATGAAGCAACGCAAACCGTTTCTTCTGATACTTTGTATGGATTCCGTCAAAATTTCAATTGGAATGCAGGTGGATCTTTCAACTGGAGATGGTATGGGACATATTCACGCAAGAATCCAGACAAGAATGTGAAAGCAATCCGCCATCTTGTTCAGCCTACTGTTGGTGTGAATTATACTCCATTTAAAACTGTTCAGCGATTTGGTTATTACGGAGATGATGGAAGTTTCCTTGGATATAGCGAGTGGGATTTAGCGCGTTTTACTCCTAGTGAGACGAGACAAGTGTTCAATGTAAATATTGGAGTTACGCAAAACGTCGAGGCCAAGGTGAGAGATAAATCATCTTCGAAAGTTGCATTTAAGAAAGTGAAATTGATTGAAAGTTTGCGAACCAATGCGTCATACAATGTCATTGCGGATAGTTTGAATTGGAGTAATCTTTCTGTAAATGGATTTACAACGATTGCAAAGAACACCACCTTTACTTATAGCAGTTCATTTAGTTTTTACGACGTGAACGATGAGGGTAGGGAGATCAATAGTTTTATGTGGGACAATGGAGGGTTTTTGCGCAATGAAGGTTCAACTTTTGCGCTTACAACAAGACTTTCAGGTGGTTCTAAAGACGGCGTCGACAAGTCAAAAGACATAACTGCTAGTGAGGAAGATTACATAGAGCGAAATAAAGGTAAGCTCATTGATTTATCGATTCCATGGACATTGGATTTGAATTATAATTTGCGTGTAGCGAAGTCATGGAATGATGAAAACATTTCATTTGATACCAAGTATATTCAGAGCGCTACTTTCCGTGGCACTGTGAATGTCATGCAGAAAGTATCTCTGAATTTTGATAGTGGTTATGAATTCGAAACAAAGAAGTTAACTACCACTACTATCGGAATGACTTTCGACTTGCATTGCTGGGAGCTTACAGGGACGTGGATTCCAATTGGGTCAAGAAAGTCTTACATGGTTCAGCTCAACATCAAATCACAAATGCTGAAAGATCTCAAACTCCAAAAGCGAGGTAATTACGGAGATCTGCTTTACTAGTGTATAGGCTAGATTTTAATAGAATTTTTCTGCTTTGATTTTTCTTTTGTCTTTGTTGTTGAACTTCCGATTAAAGTCCATGCGCATATGAAGGCCTGATGAAACGAAAAAATATCCTTCACCCTGCAATTGGCTTCGCACGTTTAAATCAGTGTTCCAAGAAAATATTGATAGGGGTAGTCTAAAGCCGAGTGTGGCTTGATAATAATTGGGATTAGAGAAATTCAAATTATTGTCAACATTCACTCCAAATGCATAGTGCATTACACGGAATGTATAACCATCAAGAGCTATATCAAAACTTGGTTTGATACCATCTTTAATGATTGGTGTGTTGGCTTGTTCTCCGGGGATTATGGCTTTACTGCCATTGTCAACCATTCTTGCTTTGATTCCAATAAAGTCGCTTCGCACAGGGTAGCTTGTGGTATAGTTTTTTTCAAAACGATACTTCCAATATAGTCCAGCTGAATAGCTGAACATATATGTGTTTACTGAATAGGTGGCAATCGAGTCCGTTAGTATATCATTGAAATAGAGATCTGTTCCAATCCAAAATGAAAGTGTTTTGGCTCTGGTACTTTTTTCTTTTTTTACTTCTTCTCTTAAGATTCTATATTCAACTTGACTCTTTAATTTTTTTAGTTCACTATCACGCTTTCCATATATATTTTCCAATTACTTTATGGTCTGATAAGATTCCCAGTAGTTGCCTTGCTCCTTGTTTGAAATGGCTTGCTTCATTCCAATTTTTATATTGTAATCATTGTATTCAGCGCGAATGTCTTCGTAAGCTTTTGGATTTACATCGGATAATTTATCAAGAACCAACTTGTGCTTCTGAACATTATCATACTCATCGAACTTTATTGCAAGTTTGAATTTGTCAGATTCATCGTCAAAATATAGGCTTCTGATTTCATTTTTTTCATCCGATATCTTGGAGTTACAGGTTGCAACGCTGCAATAGATAGAAATGGCTTCGAGTGCCTTGAAGTATTCGCGCTGATCTTTCTTTTCGGCTAATTCTCTGAATAGTTGTTCTTCATAGTCCTTATAGGCGTTTTCTAAAGTGCTAATGAGCTCAGTGTTGTTGCTGTAATCAATCTTAAGACGATTGAGTTGGACAATTCCATCATAGTAATATCCGGACTTCAAAAGTTTTTTTGCTTTTTCAAAATCGCTCTCGAATTCCACTTGATCTTGAGAGTTGGCAAGACGACCTATTTCTTGATTATATATTTCTAATAATGCATTCCAGTCTGTGAGATCTAATTTTTCATCAAGGTAAATAGCGGTATTAAAATCTTTATTGATATCCTCGTATTTTTTCTTAATCGGTTGAACATCTATTTTTCGATCGGAATAAATAGTACCGTTGATTTCGGCATTTAAAGCGGTCAACCGGCTAGTACATTTTTTGAACGTTGCGGATGCCAATTCTTTTTTGTTGATTTTATATTTCCCCCAGAGTGTTTTTTTCTTCTCGTCTACACAGAAATCAATAGAAGCGAAACCAATTTCAGTCGAAGTTTCTATTTTAATTTGTGATTGGAAATATTCCGAGAATTGACCTTTTGTTTCGCTAACTGAATGTTTTGTCTCTCCGCTTACTACAGTATGGATAGCTTCCGACATTAAAAGTTGTAGGTCTTTTGTGAGAACATCCATTAATTTTTGAATTAGCTCTTCTTTGTTTTTTTCGAATTTCTTGGATGAGATTATTTCAATGAATTCAGAGTTATTCGAATTGGGTTTCTCGAAGTCCAAACAATCTTGACTGAGTCCAACAAGTGAAGTCAGAAGTAGGAAAGCGAAAACAAAAAATAGCTTTTTCATGAGAACAAATTGGGCGCAAATTTAGAACTATCGTACCAAAGTTACATGACCTACATGCTCGAACTCTTTAAAACCGCAGTTCAGCCTAGCCTCATATTTCCATAGATAGACATCATTTGGTGCTTCTTCGCCGTCAATAAGTCCATTCCATGTTGGATTATCTCCTCTAGATTCATGAATCATTACACCCCATCTATTGAAAATTTGAAGATGGGATGTCGACGGAGCAACATCTGTAGACACGACTTCAAAAACATCATTAAGAAAATCTCCATTTGGCGTAAATGTGTTTGGCGCATAAACAACCATGGAATAAGGAATACTTACGGAGCTCGTTGCAGTGTCTGTGCATCCAAAATTATTAAAAGCAATTAGGCTTGGGTAATAGGTGCATTCTCCTGTTTTAGCAAACTGATGGAATGGATCTGTGAAGTACGACTGGAAGCCATCATCAAAGTTCCATTGATAAGCGGTTGCATTTGCAGATAAATTCTGGAACAGTACATTTAGGGCATCGGGTGAATCAAACGATGTATATTCGAATGCCGCCGTTGGTTGAGGATAAACCGTTATTTCAATATTGGTTGTATCTGTGCAGGAATTGCTATTCACTGCGATGACTTGCACGTTGTAGGTTCCTGAATAATCAAATGAATATTGCAGTGTGTCGCCTACATAGAAATTTCCATCGCCTAATGTCCAATAGTAGTTCGTGGCGTTTATGGAATTATTACTAAACTCGATCATTAACGGTGGACAACCTAAAGAAGTGTCTGTAATTATTTGTGCAACAGGTGTCGTAATGACATTGAGTTCATTTGTTACTGTATTTGGGCATCCGTTTATAGTAGAGATAGCAGTTAGGCTCACTGTAAAATCTCCTTCCTGATTGTATATGTGGGATGGCTCTATTTCATTGCTAGTATTTCCATCTCCAAAATTCCAAACATATCCAATAACAGGGTCGCCGAATGGAGTTAGCGTGGTTGACTCGCCAACACATAAGAACTGTTCACTTGAAGTAAAGTTGAATTCAGGGGCGGGTAATACCTCGATTATTTGTGTTGCGGTATCCTGAGCGCCGCAGAAATTGCCTGCGATGAAAATGACCTCATAAAATCCATCATTTTCAAAAATGTGGTCAGGGTCTTCTTCGGTAGATGTTGTTCCATCACCATAGTCCCATGTGAAATATGTAACACCAAACATCTCTTGATCGAATGAAACAGGTAGTGCTTCACATCCCACAATTGGATCAGCATTGAAAAAGGCTGTAATGCTATTTGGAACTACTGTTATATTTTGAATGTTGGACACAATTCCGCATTGGTTTTGAGCAGTTAATGTGAGAGGATAGGTTGCAAAATCATCATATGCATAATAAATGTGGGATGTTAGGTTTTCTTGTGAATCGCTCGTTATGTCATCGCCAAAATCCCAGTTATAGGTCGTCTGCCAAGCGCACTCTGTTGTGTTGTACATCTCTAACATCATCGCAGAACAGATGGTGTCTGTTGTTGGGCTAAACAACGGTTGTGGTGGTGAGTAGACTAACATGGAGTCACTATAACTTGTGGTTCCACAAATGTTGGTGACGTTCAAATTAATGAAATAGAAAATAGAGTCACATGGCGCTGCAGGGAAAGTTTGAACCCCAGGCTCATTGACGTTACTTGATCCAAAAGGCTCTATATTCCAATCGTATGTTAATTCAGCTCCTATCGTTGTATTATTGATAGCAACGTCTATTGGGCCGCACCCTACATGTTGATCTAGTGTAAATGAAGTCTCAGGCAAAGCGAGTATGTGAATGGCTTGCGAAATTGAATCTTGACATCCAAACGGACTAGACGTAATTAATTTTACATCGAAATATCCAGTGTCTTGAAAAGTAAATATTGGATTTATATTTAAGCTTGTACCGAGTACATCACCGAAAATCCATTGATAACTAAGTTGACCGCAAGTTGCGCAGGTGCTTTGATTTGTAAATGAAACTGGCGCAGCTTCGCAAGCACTGCTAGGGTAGGAGAATTCAGCGACAGGAACCTCATGAATATTTATAATGATTTGATCGCTGTTTGTGCACGAATTCAAATCTGTAAAAGTGTAAGTGAATATGTTGTTTCCGATATTCAAATCAGATGGAGTGACGACACTTGATGGTAACCATTGCGCGGCCAGACCTGTCGCCTCAAGCGGGCTGTATCCTGATAAATGAAAAGATGGTTCATCAGCACAAAGCGCTTGATCAGGGCCAGCATTAACGACTGGTAAAGGATGAACGGTCACCTGAACAATTTCATTATCACTGCATCCGAACGCATCCGTAATATTGAAATTAAGGTTAAAGGTGCTATCAGCAATTAGAGCGTTATTATAGGTAAACGAAATTGTGGCAGTTGAACCATTAGTCGGAATTAAATTGGTAGTCGGCGTCCAGTTATAAGTGAAAGGAGCTTCTCCAAGAGTTGCCGAGCCAATTAATTGAACAGTTTCGAAGAGACAAGTTTCAGTGTCGTCGGCTGCTGCCATCTGATCTAATGCGTTTATCAGGACATTTGTTTCTGATGAATTTGTACAGCCATTGCTATCGGTAACAGAAAGCGTGTATTGTCCAGACGCATTTACAGGTGTTGTAATATTCGTTGGTGAGATTAGACCTATTGTTGGCGACCATGAATAGGAATAGCCTGTTTCGGATCCTCCTGTTACTTGAGCGCTAATATCATCACCACAGTCAATAGCAAAGTTTGCATCAAGATCTATGACAGGTAAGGATTGGATATACAACGTATCTGTTGTCTCAAATTCGGCGCATGGACCCGAGCCATCAGGATCAAATGTGGTCCATTGAAGTGTGACCACATTATTGGTGTAAAGGTCTGTGCTTGGTGTAAATGACGTTGTGAAACTATTGTTATCTACTAGTGATCCAAAACTGTTGGGCGAAATGTTCCATTCTCCAGGGCCATTTGATTGCACAGTGATAGTTGTTTGCGCATTTGAACAAACATAGAATGGTCCTTCAATCGAAGCCGTTGCTTCTTCTAATATGCTCACTTCTACTGTTGCTGTTACTGCTGGACACGGAGCGCTTCCGTCTGGATCAATCGTTGTCCAAAGTAAATCAATTGTAGTTCCACCCTCTGAAGTAAGAGGCGTGTAGATGGTCGAGCTTGATGTGTTATCATCGAAAGAACCTGCACCTCCCGTCCATGTTCCTGCACCGGGGGTTGTAGTTACTGTGATCGATGCTGTGCCATTGCTACAAATGGTATATGGACCACCTGGAGTTGCAGTGGCTGGCGTGCTTATGGCAAGCTGCGCTGTATCGGTGGCGTTGTTGCAAGGTCCGGTATTGTCGGGGTCAAATGTTTCCCAAGTCAATGTAACTGTTGTTCCAATTTCTGAGGCCGCCGCTGTATAGGTTGTTGATGCGTTGGATGCATTTGCGAATGTTCCTGCACCTCCCGTCCAAGTTCCTGTTCCATTGGTTGTTGCTGTAATATTTACAGGCGTGTTTCCGCATGTTGCATAAGGGCCTTGTGCATCAGCGATTGCTGCTTCCAAAACGTTTACTATTACATCTGTTGTAACAACTGGACATGGTCCTGAATTATCAGGATCAACTGTTGTCCATGTCAGTGTCACTGCTGTTGCAGTTTCTGTTGCTGATGGATCATATGTTGTTGAGCTGCTCGAAGTAGATCCGAATGCACCTGTTCCGCCTGACCAAGTGCCTCCGCCGGGAGTTGTAGTCACCACAATGTTTGCGATGTCACTGCTGCAAATGGTGTATGGTCCGCCCGGAGTCGCAGTTGCTGGAGTGCTTATGGTAAGTTGTGCTGTATCCGTTGCATTATTACAAGGACCTGTATTATCTGGGTCAAACGTCTCCCATGTTAGTGTAATGGTCGTTCCAATTTCTGCGACTGTAGGAGTATATGTTGTAGAAGCGCTTGTTGCATCTGCGAATGTGCCTGCACCTCCCGTCCAAGTTCCATTTCCGTTTGTTATCGCAGTAATATTTACAGGCGTGTTTCCGCATGTTGCATATGGACCTTGTGCATCAGCGATTGCTGCTTCCAAAACGTTTACTATTACATCTGCTGTAACAACTGGACATGGTCCTGCATTATCAGGATCAACTGTCGTCCATGTAAGTGTCACTGCTGTTGCAGTTTCTGATGCTGATGGATCATATGTTGTTGAACTATTGGATGCTGTTCCGAATGCACCTGTTCCGCCTGACCACGTTCCACCACCGGGAGTTG
>JBIIBU010000278.1:0-3038 GCA_044239235.1 Flavobacteriales bacterium | reverse complement strand
CATTTTCGGAGAGCATTAGATATACAGCCTTACAACCATCGCAGCAAAAATGCTTCTCGTCTGCAATGTTATTTATATCATTACAGGCCTCACCACAGTGAAAGCACAGTACATCCTCTTTTTCAAGAGATTTTAGTTTTTTGTCATCTATTGAAATGGCAATGGCCATACTTTTTATTCTTTGTAATCACTTGATAATTCTGCGCCTTGATTGTTTTGAACAGAAAGCGTCCAACTATCTGTTGCTGTAGTTTCTAACCACAATTTGCCAGATCGGCGGAAAACCTGGACATAAAGACCATAGTGATCTTTAAATAAATCCTCAAGATTAGATACAGTCATAGCGCCCTCGATGATCAAATCTCCTTCGCTGTGAACTAGTCTAAAATCCTTTAATAGCGAATCCTCGGTCTTCATATATTTTTTTTCTGAACCCTTTCCTGTTTGATGGGGACGAGAAAAAAATTCAAGCTTCAAATAGGGAAACAAGGAGGAGAATTTTTGTTGAATTCCTTTGATGGTTGCGTCATCGGAAATATGAATATTCATTTGAGTCGGTTTCATAATTAGTGTTTCTCTGAGATTACAAGCACAGGCGCAGGACTGTGAAAAGCCATTTGTTTTGTATGTGATTCATGGAACATTCTCCAAAGCACACTGTGCTTGCGCGCGACCATTACCACTGCATTGCATTTAAAACGACGCAGCCAGTCTTGCATCACCTCAATGGTTTCTCCGGGAACGTCATTTAAGAAATGTTTTTGAGAAATACCACCCACATATTTTTCTACCTTTTCTATTGAGCTAGCATCTTTTGGAGCGTAAGGAGAATCCATTACGTGCACATAATGCACTTTTGGCAAATACAAGTCAGTCAATTCTTTTAGAATGACCATGCCAGTATCTGTAGGTATTTCTTTTTGATCGAATGCAAATGCTACTTTTTTCCAAGGGCGGAAGCGCGCATCTGGTGGCACGATTAGAACAGGACAGTTCAATTCTCCTGCTAAGTTCGTAGCCAAACTACCAAATACAACTTCACTGAATTTATCCACGTGCTTCATTCCCATTACTACCATTACGTCGCGATTTTTTCCAATGCGTTCTTGAAGTAATTCTCCCAATAAACCAACTTCGACGATACCCTTTATGCGCAGTGCTGGACCTTGTTTTGATCTAACATGCTTCACCAATTCATCCATTTTTTGACGATCGTTTTGCTCAATTTCATCTAGAGTAATACTCACATCAATAAATGAATCGCTCACAATAGGAATATAAGTCGCATGAAGCAATATCAATTCACACTTAGTGGATAATGCTAAACGTGCGGCATAATTCACAGCTGCGCGTGATTCTTTCGAAAAATCTGTAGTTGCAATAATGGTCTTCATACTGTGCTCTTTTTATTTGTGATAACAAAAATCACACGATTGTTTCTATTTAGTCGTGAGGGCAGTCAGACGTATAACTGACTTTTGTCAGTTGTTGCTCTAAACCACACAAAATCAATGTTTTTAACATTTAAGGGTTCACAACTCAGGTGAACATGTTTGACTGACTTACGTTCTAAAGGTCATATTTGAACTAATAAAAAAACACAGAGCCGTGAATAATCCAAACGAATACAGAAAGCAACCTCTTCGAAATGCTGAAGTTGAATCTAAAAAAATTGAAGCGCTTATTTTAGAGGTAGAATCGCTCTCAGAACAAAATCAAAAACTGCGCGATGAATTAACAATGCGTGAAGAGTTAATGCAAAATTTGTTTTCGTACATCGAGACAAATACCTCAACTAAGGCTTAACCAGTAGTTAGTAATACAAGAAAAAGGGCCATCTTACGTCATGTAGGATGGCCCTTTTCAATTAGTGCTATTGTATGCTAAAACTCCCCGCTTGAAACCGGAAGTTCTCTATTTACTTTTTTGAAAAGCCCTTGCAATACTTTACCAGGACCAATTTCTACTACTTCCGCGCAGCCATCGGCTAGCATGGTGTTCATTGTTTGTGTCCAGCGAACAGGAGCAGTCAGTTGAACGATCAAATTCTTCTTGATCTCATTAGGATCGGAAACAGCACTCGCCGTTACGTTTTGATAAACTGGACAAATAGGTTGTGAAAATGGAGTAGATGCAATTGCAGCTTCCAATTCCATTTGTGCCGGTTGCATCAATGGACTATGGAATGCGCCTCCAACTGCTAATTTCAGGGCACGTTTTGCGCCAGCAGCTGTCAACGCCGCACAAGCAGCGTCAATCGCGCCAACTTCTCCAGAAATAACTAATTGACCTGGACAGTTATAGTTAGCAGCGACTACCACGCCATCAATACCTGCACAAACTTCTTCTACCACCGAATCTTCAAGACCTAATATCGCAGCCATTGTGGAAGGCTGAGCTTCACATGCTTTTTGCATCGCAAGAGCTCGTGCGGAAACCAAGCGAAGAGCATCTTCAAAAGCCAAAGCCTTATTAGCAACTAAAGCAGAAAATTCACCCAAGCTGTGTCCGGCAACCATATCTGGTTTGAATGAATCGCCCATACATGCAGCCAAAACCACACTGTGAAGGAATATCGCAGGTTGAGTTACTTTCGTTTGCTTTAAATCCTCTTCACTGCCTTCAAACATGATGTCAGTGAGACGGAATCCAAGTATCTCATTGGCCTTTTCCATCATCTCTTTTGCAAGGGCAGATTTTTCATACAAATCCTTGCCCATGCCGGTAAATTGGGACCCCTGTCCCGGAAATACATATGCTTTCATAGAAAAATCGTTTGCCGCGAAGATAATCAATCATGCTTTTCAATAAATTCGTGGAATATAGATATGAGCAGAAGAACCATTATCATCGTCATTTTACTGGCCTTAATCTCCCTCGGAGTAATTATCGCAGGTCAGGTTTTCTGGGTTAGAAAAGCATACGGCATCCAAGAAAGACAATTCAACGAACACGTGATGTTCGCTCTCACCGCCGTGGTAGACGAAATTCTAGTCATGAATAATGACTCGTCTGTTACAGAGCCCGTTTTGCAAAAG
>JBIIBU010000277.1:0-3042 GCA_044239235.1 Flavobacteriales bacterium | reverse complement strand
GGTGGATCTTATCTTCCGGTCCGAGCAAAATAGGGAAGGCAATTCCTTCGTCTTTCGCGAGCTGAGCCGCTTTCAAGACCTTAATATTATCGCCTTCTGCGAAAACCACGCGTTTAGGAGATTTTCTTGCGCGTTCGGCAATACCTCTGGTAAGCACGTTATCACGACCCATTCGATTAAGCAATCCTGCTTTGTAAGCATCCCAATCGGTAATGATAAGTCGAGCAACTCCACTTTCAATTGCGGCTTTGGCAACAGCAGTGGAAACAACAGCGATCAAACGAGGGTCAAGCGGTTTTGGAATGATATACTCTGGTCCAAAACTGATATGTTGCAAGTTATAGGCTTCTGTAACTTCTTCCGGAACAGGCTCTTTTGCAAGTGCTGCTAATGCCCGCACCGCAGCAAGTTTCATTTCATCATTAATGCATTTTGCCCGCACGTCAAGAGCTCCTCGAAATATAAATGGGAATCCAAGAACGTTATTTACTTGGTTGGCATGGTCACTGCGGCCTGTAGCCATGATGATGTCAGCTCTCGCTGCGATAGCAGTATCATAATCAATTTCCGGATTTGGATTGGCAAGAGCAAAAACGATAGGATTCCAACTCATGGACTTCACCATATCGGCATTCATGATATTACCTTGTGATAATCCTAAAAAGACATCTGCTCCGACTAAAGCCTCTGATAAATCTGCGAAATTTGCAGTGGTGGCGAATACTCTTTTTCTGTGATCAATATCTTCACGTGATTCGGTCAGCAAACCCTTGCTGTCAAAGCAAAATATGTTCTCTTTTAGAGCACCTAATTTGATCATTAACGTCATACACGAAATCGCCGCTGCACCTGCTCCGCTTACCACAATTTTTACCTTACTAATTTCCTTTCCTGCTATTTCTAATGCATTGATTAATGCTGCACTAGAGATAATTGCAGTGCCATGTTGGTCGTCGTGCATGATTGGAATCTCAAGTTCAGCTTTAAGCCTTTCCTCGATTTCGAATGCCTCCGGTGCCTTTAGATCCTCTAGATTGATTCCACCAAATGTGGGAGCAATATTTTTAACCGTATTGACAAATTCTTCTACTTCTGTTGCCTTTACTTCAATGTCGATGCTATCAATATCTGCGAAGATTTTGAATAGCATACATTTCCCTTCCATCACAGGCTTGCTAGCTTCAGGTCCCAGATTTCCTAATCCAAGAATAGCGGTACCATTTGAAATAACCGCCACAAGGTTTCCTTTGGAGGTATATTTATATACATCGTCTGGATTTTCGGCAATTGCCAAAACAGGTTCTGCGACACCAGGCGAATAGGCCAAAGCCAAATCGCGCTGAGTGCTGTGAGGCTTGGTGGGTACAATCTCCATTTTACCCGGCCTTCCTTGAGAATGATAATCTAATGCTTCCCCCTTTCGAATGTTTGCCATAATCATATTTTAATCGAGCGGCTAAAATACTCTGAGAATTTAAACTGCCACATCCTTTTATAAGCCGTTATAAAGCCTTTGTGTTAAATAAAAAAAGGCTGTTGAATCCAACAGCCTTTTTTTTAAAGATCTAAAAAATATTTTAGTGCGCTACTACGAGTTTTTTCATCGCAGAAGCCTTACCATCCATTTGAATTGAATAAAGGTATATACCACTTTCGAAATCAGCTCCGTTGATTAATATAACACCATTTTTGGAAGTAATAGTTGATTCTTTTACTACTTCTCCCACCATGTTGTAAATGAAGAGTTTGGCGTTTTTCGGAGTAGAAGGCAAATTGTAAGAAATTGATCCCAAGCCTTTAAGTGGATTGGGATAAATTTCGCCAACTTCGATATCCAAGCTTTGTTCAGCAACGCTTTGAATGCAATCTACGCAGTATGTAACAGTTTGACAGGTTTCGTCTGTAGGATCTGCTGCATTAAAGAAACAGTATTGAATAATCGCTTCGCCAGCATTGTTTTGTGGGCGATAGTGAGCATAGAAAGTGTTATTAATGTCGCCTGCGTTCATGTCTTGATTAACGGAAACAGGGGAAACATTCGTGTTTTCATCGAAACAAACACCCCAACAGAAGTAGTTGATTGCGCCTTGAACATTTTGTTGAACAGCACGTTTCGCCCGCACTTCAAGGAAATTCTCGCTTATGTTCTGAACTCCCCATTCAGCAACCAATTCACCTGTAGCTCCCAATGCAGCAACTGTTCCGTTTACCTGTGTCATAGGTTCGATGAGTGCTAAACTTTGGGCTGTTGTAACAATTGTAAATAGAGCTAGTGCGGGAATAAGTAAAAGTTTCTTCATGATTGTGTGTTGTATATTTTTCAAAAATAAGCATAGTCTTTTGATTGATATTCATAAAGTAACTTACTTATTGGTTTTTTAAGAGACTCTTTTATAGGTTTAAACTGTTAAAACGAAGGTTGATGAAACCGTTAGGTTTACTATTTTTCATGTGTTAATGATTGGTGATTATCGAAGAATTGTGTACTTTGGCTGCATCAATCGAAAAATAATTCAAACCAATTAACCCAAAATGAAGAGAATTTTACTTGCTCTCGCTACAATTTTTTCTGTAGGCGCTGCAAATGCACAATTGGCCTCAGGTTCACTTGCTCCAGATTTCACTGGAACTGACCGTGATGGTGTTACTCACAACTTATATGATTACCTGCAACAAGGTTACACAGTAGTAATTGACGTTTCAGCTGCATGGTGTGGACCATGTTGGAATTACCACCAGAGTGGTGCTCTAGAGACTTTGCACGCTGATCACGGTGTAGCAAATGGTGGAAACGTTATCGTTCTTTTCATCGAAGGCGAAGCTGGTAACACAGATGCTCAAATTACTGGTACTTCAGGTGCTGGTGTTTTAACATCACTAGGTGACTGGACTGCGGGTACTGAATACCCTATCATTGACGATGCTTCTATCGGTGATATCCTTCAGACTGCTTATTTTCCAACAATTTACACTATCTGTCCAACAGGTATCGTAACTGAGACTGGTCAAATTTCTGCTGCTCAACATTGGGCATTTATCGAA
>JBIIBU010000276.1:0-3048 GCA_044239235.1 Flavobacteriales bacterium | reverse complement strand
CCTTGTTCTTAATGACCATTGGTCAATACTTGATCTTTACTTCAAAAAGCTCAGAACAGTGAACCTTGACGGGAGGAGAATAACAATCATCTTGATCGTAGTGGTCATTGGAATAATCTATTCCCTAAGATTGCTATCGCTGCAAGTGCTCAATCCTGATTGGAAAAATAAAGGAACAGCCCTCACTGAAAAAGAGGTTATCGTCTATCCTTCTCGCGGACTTATCTACGATAGAAAAGGAAGATTGCTCGTAACCAATCAAACGGTCTATGATCTAATGGTTCTTCCTAAAGATGTAAAGCCTTTTGATACTCTAGCTTTCTGCACGCTCGTAAAATTGACGAAAGAAGAGTTGGTTAGTGGTTTGAAAAAGGCTGTGTCCTGGCCTAACGTGAAGTACAAGCCTTCAACAATTATTAAGCAAATGACTCCTCCTGAATACGCTCGTATTTCAGAGGAGTTGTATAAATATCCAGGTTTTTTTGGCACACCTCGTACACTTCGAATTTATCCTCAGTCAATTGGAGCGCTGCTCCTAGGCGACGTTGCAGAGATTGGAAAAAGTGAACTAGAGAGCAAGCCAGATTATAGAAGAGGTGATTATATCGGAAAGAGTGGTATCGAAAAATCATACGAAGAAGAACTTCGCGGAACGCGAGGAGTGAAGTATGTATTTCGAGATAATCTTGGTATAGAAAGAAACGTAGCCGATGGAAGTCTGGATATAGCGGCGGTTGAAGGAACAGACCTCATTGCGACAATCGATGCGGAGCTTCAACGCTATGGCGAAGAATTGATGCAGAATAAACGCGGTTGTATCGTTGCTATCGAACCATCAACGGGAGAAATTCTAGCACTTGTGAGTGCCCCCACCTATGATCCTAATTTGCTCGTAGGTCGGGCACGCGGACATAATTTTAATATATTAAATACAGATAAACAAAAGCCTCTTTTCAATCGCGCAACACAAGCTCAATATCGCCCAGGTTCTATTTTCAAATTGGCGCAATCACTTGCGGCATTGCAAATAGGAGCAATTACACCAGAGACACGTATCGCTTGTAATAGAGGAATTATCGGATGTCACGGTTCGCACAGTATGGATGACTTGGAAATGGCTATTGTCCATTCTTGCAATCCATATTTCAGAGGAGTGATGCAACGTGTTGTGGAAGGAGATCGCGATAAAACAAGTCGTTTTAAAGACGCGAAAATAGGATTGGAAATTTGGCAAGAACACATCAAACGATTTGGTTTTGGTGGAAATTTAAATACAGATATTCCCGGTGTTAAAACAGGTCTTGTGCCCGGTGTAGCCTATTACAACAAGTGGTACGGTGAATTGCAATGGGCGTTTTCAACCATTTATTCATTGAGTATTGGTGAAGGTGAAATGTTGGTTACGCCAATGCAGATGTGTAACCTTGCTTGCATTATTGCCAACCGTGGATGGTATGTGCCACCTCATACTGTGAAGCAAATTGGAGTGGGAGGAAAGCCTCGCGAAGAATTCTTGGTGAGATATGATACAGGTATTGACACAGCGCATTTCCGCACTGTAATCGACGCAATGGAAAAAGTATTGGAGCCCGGAGGAACAGCATCAAGAGCGAAATTGAAAGACATTGTTATTTGTGGTAAAACAGGCACAGTGCAAAATGAACCTCGTGAAGACCATGCTGTGTTTGTTTGCTTTGCACCAAAAAACAATCCGAAAATTGCATTGAGCGTGTATGTGGAGAACGCAGGTTTTGGAGGTACATGGTCTGCACCAATCGCAAGTTTGATGATCGAAAAATATTTGACAGACACTATTACAAACGTGGCTGCCGAAAAGACAATTAAAGAAGCAAACTTCCTAGATCAGTGAAAGATAACCAGTCATTAGCATTCGAACGTCTCGATTGGACCACGTTGATTATTTATATCGCGCTGGTTCTTTTCGGATGGATGAATATTTATAGTGCTGCCTATGATCCATTGCATCCCAATCTTTTTGACTTCAGTCAAGAGTATGGAAAGCAATTTATTTGGGTATTGGTTTCATTCTTCCTGGCCCTTCTGACTCTCTATGTAGAAGGAGATTTCTTTAACAAACTCGCCATTTTCATCTATGGGTTTTTTGTGCTGCTTCTTGTGTTAGTGTTGATTATTGGTAAAGAAGTTAATGGAGCAAAAGCATGGTTTGGTATCGGGGATTTCGGTATTCAACCTTCTGAGTTTTCTAAAATTGGCGTTGGACTTTTATTAGCAAAGTACATTTCTTCATCAGGTTCTCAATTTAAAAATTGGAAAACGAGAATGATGGCAGCGGCGATTATCGGCTTGCCAGCTTTGCTTATTTTGAAACAACCAGACGTTGGATCAGTCTTGACTTTCACTGCATTTATTTTTGCGATGTATAGAGAAGGACTTTCCGGCAACGTATTGATTATTGGTCTTGGTGCAATAGTATTTGGAGTGCTCAGTATTGTTAGCGGTGCTGGTATGATTGACTTTCCATTTGCGGGCGAACAGAGTGGAATTTGGTTGCTCGTAGTCATCGTTTCAATCATCTCCATTTTGTCGTGGGTCTATGTGAGGAATTTCGTAGTTCCTCGAAATAGAAAAACACTCTATTGGGTCATCGCTATTTCTTCCGTTGCGAGTATTGCCTTTTCACTGTCCGTAAGTTACATCGTGGAAAATGTACTGGAAGGGCATCATCGTGAGCGTATTTATGTGATGCTTTCAATGCCTGTAGAACGTGAGGGAGCAGATTACAATTCGGAAATGGCGAAAATTACCGTTGGCTCTGGAGGCTTTATAGGACGCGGCTATCTTGAAGGTCCAATGACACAAAACAACTATGTGCCAGAGCAATGGACTGACTTTATTTTTAGCGCTGTTGCCGAAGAATGGGGATTTGTTGGAAGTATGGTGGTTATTGGATTATTCATCTTCTTGATTATTCGAATTATCAATATGGCCGAACGGCAGCGGTCGCAATTTTCGCGAGTCTATGGCTATTGTGTCGCCAGTATCTTCTTCCTTCACCTATTGATTAAT
>JBIIBU010000275.1:0-3063 GCA_044239235.1 Flavobacteriales bacterium | reverse complement strand
ATAAATAAGTGTAACCAATACCTGGCTCTTGGTTTTCATTGTCTATTGCTTCTCCGAGGAAAGTGCCACCACCGCCATTCGTGCCCCATTCCACAAGATCTACAGACGTTCCATCAGGGCATGTGATCAATAGTCCTAAGTCCCCCATGAAACTATGTTCCATATTTACCATGATGGCATCCAAGTCACCACAATCTGTCATGACTGCCCCATCTTCAAAGAAGTCGAAGGTCAAGGTACTGCTATAACTGAAACCAGCGCCATCCGCGAGATATGTTGTACCAGCTACTACCTGAGGAGGCAAGGATGTCCAAGTCGGATTGATGATTTCACCGGCGTTAAGTGTAATTTCTTCACCTAGACAGAATTCGGTATCGGCAACTTCTAAATCAGGAAATTGAGGAATTGTTGCAACAATGACACGCAGTGGCTGCAAGTTTAAACTCGCGCAACCATTATTGTCGACAACAGTTAGTGCAATGAAGTATTCGCCTGGTTCAGTAAACGTATGCGTGGCTGTAGCTCCACTTGTATTGTCGACAGTGCCGTCATCAAAATTCCAAACATATTCTGCAAGCGTAAATCCAGGTTCTGCAGATGATCCATCATCAGAAACTGTAATTTCCTCGCCTATACAAAGTGGGATAACTCCATCAGGAAAAGGCTGGACTGATGGAGAGGTCAACTCAAAACCAGATGTGGGATTGGCACAAGGCGTTGTGCAAGAAATTACAGCTTCTAATCCTGGGTTATTAGTGTTTGCTTGACCATTCGGATTAAATACAAGGGTTAAGCATCCAGTTACATTGTTTATAGTGCCAGTTACTTGAAGCCCTTGCAATGAATTGCCTGTGTAGTCGCCAAGGGAGGCTGCTGCAGTTGAGTTGCCGTCAAAAATTTGGAGATAGTCTGAATTATTCCCGTTTGGTGATGTTTGAAGCGAGAATGCACTGAAGTCCAATTGAATTACATCTCCAGGTGTGTCTGGACATATCGTCATTGTATATCCATTGTCAGAGTAGGCTCCCGTAGGGCCTTGGTCATCATATATTACGCCTGAGCATGCTGTTATTGTGACGTTGTCAAAACAGTAATTGTTCGGAGCTCCGCATTGGCAGAATCCATTAATCAACAACACCAAAATAAATAATAACGATAACGCAAACTTCTTCATTTCTTCTAAACTATTGAGGAATGCAAAAAAAGCAATCAAATCAATAACTAAGCAAAGCTTTTATTAGTTGCTTTCAACAAAATTTAACGAACAAGTATAACATGTCCACTATACTCTTGGTAATCGGCAATTAATTCTACTTTTATCTTCACTTTCCAAGAATACGACCCGTTTTCTGCGTAAGTGCTTCCGTTTCGAACGTCACCAACCCAAACTTCATTCACATCGTTTGTCTCAAAAATCTTGGTTCCCCAGCGATCAAAGATTTGTAACTCATACGTGGAATCCTCAAATCCTTGAAAAATTGGCTTGAAGACATCATTCAAACCGTCGCTATTGGGAGTAAAAGCTGTTGGGGCAAAAAAGACATACTCATTCTCAAGCACAATCTGTCTGCACGTTGTGTCGCGACACCCAAACTCACTCAGTACTTCTAGACAAGTCATGTAAATTCCTGCATTCTCATTCGGAAATGAATAAACAGGTGAAAATTCATTGGAGTTATCACCCGTCCCAAAATCCCAAGAATATTCACTTCCTTCAATGCTTAAATTCTCAAAAATCACTTCGTTATCGATTGTAGAAACATAGACTGGATTGTATGTGAAGTTCGCGAAAGGAGAGGGGTAAATAGTTATTATGTCTTCTTCTTCCCATTCGGAAATACATCCAAACTCACTAATTCCTGTAAAGGATAAATCGTATACTCCGGGAGTAGAAATAATATGATTAACAAAAGCATTATTCGAGATTTGTTGATTACCTAGATACCAATTGTAATCACTAATATTTTCAGATAAAGCCCCGATTTCTAGAATTAGTTGGTAAGGAGAGCAACTTTCCATGCTTTCAATTTCAAAATCGATGAAAGGTAATGGATGCACAATGATATTCACGCTATCAGTGTTCGTGCAACCATATATATTTTGAGCGTCGAAATAAATTTGCTCAGAATTTAAAGGTGTAAATTCTTGTGTGGGAGAAGTTGGATCTACAAATAGTGCTGCCGGAGACCATTGGTAGGTAGTGCCGCCATTTGCGGATAGAAATACACTTTCTCCACTGCAAACTCCTATTTCGTCCGCTGCGGATACAAGAGGAATAGGATTAATTGTTACTGTCACCGAATCAATGCCTGTGCACACGCCATTGCTTACTTGCACTAAATACTCAATATCTATTGGATTAGGTGTGCTATTCGTAAATGATACTAGTGGATTAGCCACAGTGTTCTCGCTTAAATTGTAAGCTGGGGTCCACAAATAAGTTCTGTTTGGATTTGGATTGTCGCCGATTTGAACGGGAGCCGACCCAGCACAAGCAGCGACTGCAGTGCCCGCCTCAACAGGGAAACCAGGGTCAACAAACATTGATATGATCGCTTCATCACCCGGACAGGCGCCATTTGCCGGTAATTGATAGTAATATAATCCTGCAGAAGAACTGCTAGGGTCAAAGTTTGAGCTAACTTGAAAGTTATTGTTGTACATCCATTCGCCAAGAGGATTAGACGAAATTGAAAGAAGTGAATTCAAATCAACTCCATTGTCTGAAATACACAAAGAAGCCGAATTGTCATTTCCCGCATACACACTTTCATCGATTTGCAATTGAATTGTCAATTCGCTTGAGGCGCACTCACCAACTTCAGGTGAAATGAATGTATACGCTTCGAAGCTTGGAGTTAAATTCGAAATTGTTGAGCTAATAATTGATTGCTCATCGTTAAGCCAAGTGCCTCCTGCATAATTCAATTGGGGTAATATGGTCTCTAAATCAATTTGATTGAGTGATTCGCATACTGAATAATCAACTACGGTGTTCGAAAATGTAGGTTGGTCTACAATCATTGATACTAGAGCAGTTGGACTAGGACAAGTGTTGGATGA
>JBIIBU010000274.1:0-3071 GCA_044239235.1 Flavobacteriales bacterium | reverse complement strand
TTGGCAAGTGAATGAATGGGTGAAGAAGGCAGTTGTGCTTTATTTTCCTATTCAGCAAATGAAGGTAATCGAAGTAGGTCCATTCGTTTTTCATGATAAGATGGCGCTCAAAACGAACTACGAGGCGACTGGTGTTCGTGTGGTTCCTCATGCCATTGCTCGCTATGGTGCTTTTCTAGAGAAGGGAGTTATTCTAATGCCCTCTTATGTAAATATCGGTGCGTATGTTGGATCTGGCACTATGGTAGATACATGGGCCACGGTTGGCAGCTGCGCGCAAGTTGGCAAGGATGTTCATCTTAGCGGTGGCGTTGGTATTGGAGGTGTTTTAGAACCTCTTCAAGCTGCTCCAGTAATTATTGAAGACGGATGCTTTATCGGCTCGCGATCAATCGTTGTCGAAGGTGTTCGCGTAAGAAAACAAGCAGTACTCGGCGCTAATGTTGTTTTGACTAAATCCACCAAAATAATCGACGTTTCGGGCCTTGAACCAATCACCTACATCGGCGAAGTTCCTGAGCGTTCTGTCGTTATTCCAGGAAGTTACACAAAGAAATTTCCAGCGGGAGAATACCAAGTCAACTGCGCCTTAATCATAGGCCAAAGAAAAGAAAGTACAGATTTGAAAACATCATTAAATGATGCACTTCGAGATTTCGAAGTAGCCGTGTGATGAATAAAATTTTAGTAATACAAACAGCATTCATTGGTGATGTTATACTGGCTACCGGTGTAATAGAATCGTTGCATGCAGCCTATCCGAGTGCCCAAATTGATTTTCTTGTAAGGAAATGAAGCATTAGTAAATGATCATCCGTTCATTCACGAAGTGATTGTTTGGGATAAAAAGGTTTCTAAATACGCCTCCATGTTCAAGATTATCTTGAAATCTAGAGCAACGAAATATGATGTTGTCATCAACCTCCAACGATTTGCGTCGTCAGGTATCTTGACGGCTTTTTCTGGCGCAAAAGTGAAATATGGCTTTGATAAAAATCCTCTTTCATTTCTGTTTACAAAAGCCTTTCCGCACATCATTAGCAACAAAGACGAAAAGTATTTGCACGAGACCGAAAGAAATTTCGGTGTGCTGCAAGAACTAAAGGAAGCGAAATATGCCATGCCCAAAGTATATCCTTCCATAGCGGATATGCAAAAGGTGGAAACATTTACTTTGGATAAATTCATTACAATCAGTCCGGCTTCGGTTTGGGAAACGAAGAAGTTTCCAATAGAAAAATGGATTGAGTTGATTCATCGTACAAGCAGTCGAGTTGTTCTTCTTGGTGGTCCTGGAGATCGAGACTTGTGTAATCAGATTGCTCAAAAAAGCCACAATAGAGTTGTACAAGTTCTCGCAGGTGATCTCACCTTACTTCAATCTGCAGCTTTGATGTCGAAGGCTGAAATGAATTATACTAATGATAGTGGTCCGCTGCATTTGGCTTCAGCCATGAACGCTCCGACAACTGCGGTGTTTTGCAGTACTATTCCCGAATTTGGTTTCGGACCCCTTAGTGAGGATTCCAAAGTAGTTCAAACTACCATCGACTTGCCTTGCCGCCCTTGTGGTCTTCATGGTCATAAGAAATGCCCCCAAGGCCATTTTAAGTGTGGGATTTCAATACAAATTGATCAGCTCGTATAAATGAAGTTCAGAACAGAATTAACGCCCGGAAATTTGAATTTCAAGTTGATTCATCAGGATAAAATCATGATGCTGGGTTCTTGCTTTACTGAGAACATTGGGTTGAGCTTAACGAGGTTTCGATTTCCTGTATTTTCAAATTCTCACGGGATTGTATTTCACCCAATCCCATTAGCAAAGGCTCTTACAGACTGTTTATTGAACAAGCAGTATCATATTGATGATTTAATAAAGTCAAATGAAAATTGGGTTAGTTTAAATCATCATGGTAAATTTTCTTCTTTGAAATCTGAGGAAACATTGGAGAGAATTAATTCTGCGATAGGAGAGGGGTTTCATTTTGTAAAAGAAGCTTCAGCACTTGTAATAACTTTTGGTACTGCTATCGGCTATCATTATCTAGAAACAGGTCAAATAGCAGCGAATTGTCATAAGCTGCATTCTAATTCCTTTGAAAAGAGAAGGAGTGATATTTCGGATATAGTTGGCGAATGGAAAATTGTTTTGACGCAATTATTCACGCTCAATCCGCAGATTAAAGTGATTTTCACCGTAAGCCCTGTACGCCATTTAAGAGAGGGTTTTGAAGAAAATCAAAAATCAAAATCCGCGCTGCTATTGGCAATCGATGCCATTCAAGAGTCTTTTCCTGGAAGTTGTTTTTATTTCCCTTCTTATGAAATAATGATGGATGATCTACGAGATTACCGTTTCTATGAGACAGATATGATTCATCCGAATGCCCAGGCCATCGAGTATATAAGGGAAAAGTTTTTCTCGTCGATTCTTTCACCTCATACTTTGGAACTATGCGGATTGATGGAATCACATTTAAGGAAACTCGAACATCGCAGTATTAGCGAAACTTCTGAGCAAAAAGAAAGGAGAATAGTCGACGCTAATGAAGCGATTCGACATATTCTCCTTAAGTCCTAATTATCTTTTGACTACTAGTTCGGGCAATTGCCTAAACAGGTAGAAACAAATTTGTCATTTTCCTTTGTAAGAACAATTTTGCTGTTTTGAGCTGGGTTTGCCAATTGGTCATTACCCGCTGTACCCAACAAAGTGCCATCAGCTCTTTTTACAGTATACTGGATGCTAATAAGCTTGCGCTCGTTATCAAAACGTGGAGTGTATTGGAAATCGATTCCTTGCACTTGCATGTCTTGACGCAATTGCCACAACTGCTCGCGCGTCGTTGTCCCGTTAATGGTGATGGAAATGTTGTCTGAAGTGATAACATTTTGTGCAAATAGAGATCCACCCATTAAAATGGCAAGGGCAGCGATTATAATTCTTACTTTTTTCATCGGTATAATGATTACGAATACAAGACTACAAAAAAAGACGGGAAGTTGCTTCATTTTTACACTTCTTAAGCTTTGTATATTTGCAAAATGAGTTCAAACACAAAAAACAA
>JBIIBU010000273.1:0-3076 GCA_044239235.1 Flavobacteriales bacterium | reverse complement strand
AAACACCCGTTTCCGGAAGCAAATCAAGATTTGCTACATTTTCAAATCCAGGAATATTGTTTCCAAGTAAAACGCGATGCGCCAAAAAGTCGATTGATTGACCATAGTCTAAACTAGGTGTATCAATGCCCACAGCCTTAATCACTTTAGAATCCACGAGCCATTGACAAGCCTCTTTGCTTATTCCGGGGAAATGCAACCCGGGTATAGCGTCTTGACCTAATTCATCCGTTCCAAAATAGTTCTTTCTGTCTGGATAGAACTTTCCATATCCAGTGCGAAACAAAACTATAACGCTATCTTCTATTTTTCCATTTCTCTCTTCCCATTGAAGTATATCATCTACTGAAATAAGGTAATCTCGATTTTTCAAAGCTTTTTCTGAAACATCAATGACGATAGAATTACCCGTTAGTGATGTTAACGGAAGCTTATCAGCTGTTAATTTATTTTCTGCAAAATGAATTGGAGCATCCATGTGAGTGCCGCCATGCTCGGGTGCACGGAGACTAAAACTGGAATAATAAAAGCCCATCATATTAACACCAGCGAAGTCTTTTACATGCTGAAACCCTGTTGGATTATTGGGCCAATAAAGAGATGTGCTGTCAAAGCTATAAGTTAAGTCGATCCATTGTTCTCCAAACCTTTTTTTGGTCTGCGAACAGCCCAAAGAAAAAATAGAGATTGTGATAACTATAAATTTCAAATACCTAGTTTCCATCAAACAAAGTTCGGCAAAACTCACCAAACTTACTTACTCTTAATGGACCTAAATCCGCCTTCAATAACCCAAACTAGCATAATAAAAAACAAGATAAATCCTGCTGAGAAGAGCGCGGCGCTTAGTGGTGTCATGCTTTGATTCAATACATGTGGATAAAGTCCAAGACCGAAAATTCCACCATAAAGGATAATGACATGGACAATGTAAATCACCAAAGTATTCTGTCCTACGCGAAGAAAAAGACTGTCCTTTATTAGTTTGAATTTATCCGCTAGCATTAGCATTGCAATAAAAATAACAATCATTCCTAAAACCTGAATCGCAAGGGTGTTTGATTCGTGCACCGCGGCATTTGCGAGTTTCCAATGATTTAAATAAACATCCACGTATCTCAAAACTGGTTGGGCAAATAATAATGTTAGGATACCCGAGCCCGCGAAAGTGAGAATAAACTTATATGAAAAAATACGTGACTCGTTCTTACGAATTATACTTCCAAGCATCCCTCCTATCAATGTAAATTCTAGATAACGAATTACACTGAATTCAGAGAATGGGCCGTAAAACATATTCTGAATAAATAACGGAACGTCTGTGGGATAAAAGGATTTTTTTGATTGTAATCCTTGAGCAATCATTGCTTGATCATGCATGATCGTATGATTGAGCCAAGCATTAAAATAGAAAAAAATCAATGCTGCAAATAGATAGTACCAATGCAATGCGACTTTACCAATCCAACGTTGAATACCATATATAACAAGTAATCCAAAGATACCGACCGCAATAGATTGAAGCACATGGAAAGCCGCAAACCAACTCATGTCGTAAGGTATATTATTGAAGACATGATTATAAACACCACGTAAATCAAGCTGTAATAAATAACCCCAAATCAACAATTCTACAACACGTTTAAAACCCTTTCTTACACGCTTCATTTCAAAAAAAGGCTCTGTTGTTTTTCCTGTTAAGAGGTAGGCAAATACAAGCCCCGAGATCGTAAAGAAAAGCGGCGAAGTAGTGTTGTGAATGAAGAACCAAAAATTGTAGAGCGGGTATTCTGTGCTTCTGTAGACCTTATCCAGAGCCATTCCTGTGCAGTGTCCTTCAAGCATCATAATAACAGCGATTGATCGAGCTAAGTCGATAAAACGCAGACGAGGCTTGGATAAGGGAGCTTCCAAATGCAGTGGGTTAATTTCGTTTCTTGACAAATATAAGGAGTTAGATAGTTTGGTAGTGTGAGAGTGTGGTAGTGCGGTGGTTTTTGGGGGAGCGGCAAGACACTAGTAGCGAAAAAGATAACAGAATATATGAGCAACCTAAATACGATTTAGAGTGTCTATATTGCACCACGTTAAACCTTAACCCATGAAATCAGTTCTATTATTCCTTTTCCTAGCGCTAGGAATTTCTATTCAATCACAAGCACAATGTGATATAGTTGTAACACTTACACAGAGCAACACCAATGTTTGTGCTAACGATCCCCTTGACTTCTTGGGATATGCAACAGGCCTTTGTCCTAATGTGGCATCAGTAGCCTACAATTGGCAAGCAAGTGTTATTGATAGTGAAGGAAACGTAATAATGCCGACTGAGTATATGGTGACCGGCAATACAAACACATTTACTACAATCCCTGCTTTCTCTTACACAGGATCAGAAGAACTGTCCTTAGTGTGTTTAACAATGGTGGCCTACGACAATATGGGAAATCCTATCGGAACAGGTCAATATTGTAGTTCATCATTTTCCTATGCGAATCCTATAAATATGATTGCGACCGTACAAAACAATCAGTGCGGCGATCAAGCGTGCGTTGTGGTTCAATCATCAGGAGGCTCTGCTCCATACCAATACCTCGTTAGCGACGGCTCCACCCTTTCAGGGAATGCTTATGGCTGTTTCGATCAGTCAGGCATCTACCAAGTTACCGCTATCGATGCTAACGGATGTCAAGCCACTGCAGATTTCGAAATTTCAATAGCGGGCACAACCAACAACTCTTGTGAAAATGCTCAAGTGCTCGAAAATGGCATAGCACTTCAAGATACGCTATGCAACCTTGAATTTGCTACTCCGTCCTGCTCCAACATGACCTATTATCAAACAGGTTGGTATATGATTAATTCGGGAGATTTCACACATCTTCAAGTGGGAGCATATTCTGGCTATACACCAGGGTCTATTAGTCAAAACATGGCCATTGAAATTCTAGCATCAGCTACCGATTGTTCCGCTACAGAACAAGTGTATTGTGGCACAAATGCAAACTGTTTTGATTTAGCAGATTTCATTACCATCCAGCCCAACACAAATTATTATATTCATCTGATGACACAG